>CAZFTW010000018.1:0-11404 GCA_964521925.1 uncultured Candidatus Saccharibacteria bacterium
ACAATTACGAGGATTCTTAAGCTTTTCATTAAAGAAGGAGTTATAAAGGAATTGCCATTTCGCTTTGGCCACTTTAAACTTTATAGGTTTGAATCTTTACTCAGATTATTATAGATATGTTAACGGAATTTTTAATCGCTGCTACTTCTGGTGCTTTGATTGGTGGACTAATCTGGGGTCTTTCTCGTCTCAAACTTATTCGTAAAAGATATAAAACAAGATGGTTACAAGTTACCTGCTCTTGTGGCAACGTCCAAGAGGTTGATACGTGGAAAAACTATGAGATGTGTTTCAACTGTAGAAGGTATGTATGGGAAAAGAAAAAATAAATTAACTTTTGTCTCTGTTTGACCAAGAAGCAGTGAGAACGCGGGCGCCCTTGGCGCTTTTTATGTTCGAACAGTCGGCGGTATGAATGGAAACGCCCCGGT
The DNA here is from genome assembly GCA_964521925.1 of uncultured Candidatus Saccharibacteria bacterium. Classification (GTDB taxonomy): domain Bacteria; phylum Patescibacteriota; class Minisyncoccia; order 2-02-FULL-40-12; family GWA2-44-9; genus JACPAB01. The sequence goes on from CAZFTW010000018.1 coordinate 432, forward strand.
TCAAAGTCATGTAGCCCTTTATCCTGTGGCTGGTTGTGGGATTGCAGCATCGAGCGAATTTATAGAGCAAACCTTTCTGGCCCTGAATAATGGGTTCTCCCCGGGGGTCGGCTATTATAATATTCTTTTTTTTCGGTGCCTCGGCTTTTTTTGTTTCAACTATTTCGGATTCGGGTTCTCTTTCTTTGAACCACGATCTTATCCTTTTCTTGGCTTCGGCTGTTTTAACGAATTTTAGCCAATCGAAAGAGGGTTTTTGATCCTTTCCTTTCATTATCTCGACGACATCGCCGTTCCTGAGCTTATAGTGAAGGGGGACTATTTTCCCGTTGACCTTAGACCCCTTGGTCAGATGTCCGATTTCGCTGTGGATCGAGTAGGCGAAATCAACGGGTGTGGCGCCCTCGGGCAGGTCTTTCACGTCTCCTTTGGGAGTGAACGCGAATATCCTGTTCTTGAAAAAATCTATCTTGATGTTAGCCAATCCTTCACCGGGCTTCAGTTCTTTGAGCATTTTCTTAAGCTGGCTGACCCATTGGATATCTTTCACATTTGCCCGGGTTGTTCTTGTCTTTCCGCCTTCCCCGTATGCCCAGTGGGCGGCAATTCCGTTCTCGGCGAACTCATGCATATCCACGGTTCTTATTTGGACCTCGACTATCCTTCCTTTTTCGCAAAAAATAGTGGTGTGGAGGGATTGATACCCGTTCGGCTTGGGCAGAGCGATGTAATCTTTTATCAGGCCCGGCAGGGGCTTGTAGTATTTATGTAACACGCCCAGGGCTTCGTAGCATGATTTGATGTCGGGAACGATTATGCGCATTGCCACCAGGTCGTAGACCTTGTCCAGTTCTTTGTCCTTTCTTTTCATCTTCTGATACAAGCTGTAGTAATGCTTGGCCCGGGAGTGCATATCAACGACGGGGATGTTTGCGTCGGTAAGGTATCTTTTTATCAATGGCTTGGTTCTGTCGATATAGTTTGAGACGTCCCGGTACTTGTCTTTGGTCATTTTGACCATCTGCGCGTATTCGTTGGGGAAAACGTAGGGGAAAGCCATGTCTTCCAATTGACCTTTCAGCCGCCCCATACCGGGTCGTGCGGCGGTGGGAGCGTATATCTCCATTGTCTCGAGGGCTATCCTTTTTTGGTTCGCCATGCCGTGATGTTTCAGGGTTTCCATATTGTGATACCGGTCAGCCAGTTTAATAAGAATGACCCTGATGTCTTCGGCCATGGCGAAGATCATCTTTTTCAAAGAATCAAGATGTTCGGATTGGTCTCCCGGTCTTGTTTTCCGGGGTGAGTCGGAGTATTCGATCTTGCTCAACTTTGTTACTCCGTCCACCAGGAAAGCGATCTCTTTCCCGAATTCTTTTTCCAGATCCTCGCGGCTCAAAGCCGTGTCTTCAAGGGTGTCATGAAGCAGGCAGGCGGCGATAGTGGTTGAATCCAGTCCAAGTTCGGAAAGAAAAGAGGCGACCCGGAGAGGATGGGAGATGTAGGGCTCTCCGGAGAATCTTTTCTGAGTTTCGTGGGCTCTTTCGGCGACGGCGTAGGCCTTTTCGATAAGAGAGCGGTCCTTATCGTTAAAGCGAGTATTATCCGGTATTTTTTCGAGAATTGACGCCATTATAAAACAAAGGTAGTATTATTTAATCGAATTTTCAATCCCGAACGAAGTCGCCCTAACGGGCGTAAAGCACACAGTGAAGACCTAAAACTGCGTAGCAGCGACTTCGTACGGGATCAATGTTCTTTTCCAAGGAGACGTGCATGAGCGACAAGGTTCTCATCTTCGGGGCCAAGGGATGGCTCGCGGCCAAGTTTGCGGCTTTTCTTCCAAATGCCGAACTGACGAATGTGAACATCGCCAACTACGAAGAGGTTTCTCGGGTGTTGGACAAAGTAAGGCCCGTTGTGGTCATTAACGCTGCCGGAAAGACCGGCAGACCAAATATCGACTGGTGTGAGCGGCCGGAGAACAGGGCCGCGACCCGCCAGAGCAACGTGTTCGGGCCGATGACTCTGGCTAACACCTGCGGAAAGAGGGGCATTTATCTGGTGCACCTTTCAAGCGGCTGCATATTCAACGGTCAGTCGCCGGGTCCCGACGGCTGGACCGAAACCGATACCCCGAATCCGGTCAGCTTTTACAGCGAGACCAAGGTTCTGGGGGAGTTCCATATCATGAACAGGCCCTGCCGGTCCCTGATAGTCCGTTTGAGAATGCCGGTTGACGACCAACCCAATCCGAGGAACCTGATAACAAAACTGGCCGGGTATTCCAGGGTCATTGATGTGGTTAATTCGGTTACCGTGGTGAACGACTTCCTTGTGGCGACAGCTCACCTGATTGAGCGCAGGGAAACCGGTATCTTCAATGTTGTGAACCCCCATCCTGTCGGGCATCGTGAGATACTGGATTGGTATCGGCAGTTGGTCGACCCCAGCCATACCTACGAGTTGATACCGCTTGAAAAGATGTATGCCGACGGGCTGGCTGTGGCGGGAAGATCAAACTGCGTCCTTAATGGTTCCAAGCTGGCCAGAACCGGCGTTATGTTGGCTTATGCACCGGCCGCAATCAAGAATTGCCTTCGCGAGTATGCCCGGGCATTAGGCCGTTAGCTTTCGGGTGTTCTTGCATTTCGGATAATTTGAACAGGCGAGGAACTCGCCGAACTTTCCCGAGCGGATGACCATCTTGCCTCCGCATTTATCGCAGACCTCCTTCGTTTCGACGGGAGGTTTTTTCTCTTCTTTGAGGATGTTCTTGCAGTTGGGATAGTTGGAGCAGGCCGTAAAAGGTCCGTATCTGCCGCTCTTCTCAACCATGTCGCTTCCGCACTTATCGCATTTTAAATTTGATTTTTCCATTTTATTTTTTCCCGATTTCTTTCACGCAAAGCGTGATTAAGAAATCGAGGATCCTCGACGGCTACGCCGTCGGGACTTTTCTTCTCTAAGTATCTCAAGCGCGCGGGAAAGTTCAATATCGTAAACATCATCCTCCTTTTTCAGGGAACGGAAGTTGCCGTCGTGCATAATGTATGGTCCGAAGCGTCCGACGCTGGCGATTATTTCTTTTCCGGTTTCCGGGTGCGTGCCGAGCACGCGGGGCAAGCTCAAATATTTGAGGGCCTCTTCGACTGTAATTGTTCGGAGGTCTTTATCTTTGGGTATGCTTGCCCGCTTCGGTTTGTCCCGATTGGCTTTGCCAATCGAGGATCCTCGATTTTCTGAAAGAAAATCGGGAGGATTTTTTTTCTTGCCAGTTGGAGGATTCTCGCCCAACTGGACATATGGTCCGAAACGGCCCTCAAGGACGAATATGGGCAATCCCGTTTGTGTGTCCGTGCCGATGGGCTTGTTCGGTTCGACCACCGACCCATCTATTCTGCGGGCGCCCAGGCACTCCGGATAGCGTTCACAGCTCATAAACTTTCCGCCGCGGCCGAGCTTGATGGTCATGGGGCTGCCGCACTCGGGGCATTTCCATTCTTTGGGTGCCGGTCCGAGATTAGTAAGTTTGTCTATTTTTTCTTTCGCTTTGACATCCTTATGGAACGGTACGTAGAAATCGCTAAGGGTCTTAACGTATTCTCTCTTTCCCGCGGCAATATCATCAAGCTCATTTTCCACCTCGGCGGTGAACGTATCGTTTATGTAGTTCATGAAGTTTTCTTCCAAAAACGTACTAACGACCTCGCCGGTGTCGGTCGGTTTGAGGGCCCGGCTTTCTTTTTCCACATACTTGCGGTCATGGAGTGTCTTGATGATGGAAGCGTAGGTGGATGGCCGGCCAATGCCGCGTTTTTCGAGTTCCTTTACGAGGCCGGCCTCGGTGTAGCGTGCTGGCGGTTCCGTGTGTTTCTCTTCGCTTGCCATCTCTTTGAGGTTGAGTGCCTCGTCTTTACTTACTTTGGGCAATTCAACATCTTCGCCTCGGGCCCGAACGTCGCAGGCAAGCCAGCCGTCAAAAACGACACGCGAGCCGGTGGCGGCGAAGTCGGGGAGTCCGCCCTCGCTAATAGTTGTACTGATCTTTGTGCGCAGGAGCTTGGCCTCGGTCATCTGCGAAGCGATCGTCCGCTCGCGGATGAGACGGTAAAGCTTTTTCTGTTCTTCGGTATATCCAGCGGTTTCCCGCGAGGCATCAGTCGGCCGGATGGCCTCATGCGCCTCTTGGGTGTTTTTGCTTGTGGCTTTGTATGCTCTTGGTTCCGCGTATTCTTTGCCGTAGGTCTTTCCGATTAGGCCTGTTATCTGCGCTTGAGCTGAAGAGGCGAGATTAACGCTGTCGGTTCTCATGTATGTGATGAAACCCTGCTCGTAGAGCTTTTGAGCAAGGATCATGGTACGGGACGGAGAAAAGCCGAGGCGCGAACTTGCCGCTTGCTGAAGCGTCGAGGTCGTGAAGGGCGGCCGGGGCGAACGCTTAACTTCGCTTTCGGCAATATCTTTAACGAACCACGAGCCGGCTCGGCCATTTTTGAGGAACATTTCGGCGGTTTTCTTATTTCGCGGTTCTTCTTCACAAATTACGCGGAAAACCGTTTTATTGTTTCCGAAAACATCGGCGGCGACAACGTAATATGTCTCGCTTTTGAAAGCGCGTATCTCGCGCTCGCGCTCCACGACGATACGAAGGGCGGGTGACTGGACGCGTCCGGCGGACAGGCCGTAGCGGACTTTTTTCCATATCAGGCCGGAAAGATCATAGCCCACCAGCCGGTCAAGCACTCTGCGCGCCTCCTGCGCCTTTACAAGTTTCATATCTATTTCTCTGGGGTGGGCGAAAGCGTCTCTAACTGCTTCTTTGGTAATCTCGTGAAAAACAATCCTCTTAACGTTTTGAATTTTGAATTTTGAATTTTGAATTTGTTTGGAGTTTGGTGCTTGTGATTTGGAATTTCCCAAGTTCAGAACTTGGATTATGTGCCAGGCGATAGCTTCACCCTCGCGGTCGGGGTCAGTGGCCAAGTAAATATCGTCAGCCCTCTCGGCGCTGGTTCTCAATTCCTCGATTATTTCTTTCTTGTCCTCATTTATTTCATAGTGGGGGATAAAGCCGCCTTTTATGTCAACGGCGTCTTTATCGCTTTTGGGCAGGTCCCGCACATGGCCGACGGAAGCAGCAACCATGTATTCATGGCCTAAGAATTTTTGGATAGTCCTGCATTTAGTTGGTGACTCTACTACAACAAGTTTCATAATTTCTAATTATTCTAATTTCTAATTGACCTAATCAAATCCCAATGACTTAAATTTAGAATAATTAGGTTAATTAGGGCAATTAGGTCAATTCTTCCGGTATTTCCCGTTTTCCAGGTTTCTAATGTGACCGTTTATCTCGAGCATGGATAATGCGGTAATGACCTTTTGGGTTTCTGTTCCGGACATTCTTATTATTTTATCGGCGCTTATCTCTCCGCTTTCTGTAATAATGTCCAGAATCTTTTTTTCGACCGGGTCCTTGAGGTCGGCCTTTTTCTTTTCGAAGAGGGCCAGGTTGTGTCCGTATTCGTCAATGATATCACGGGCCGAAGAAACAAGCTTTGCCCCCTTGCTTATAAGCCAGTTCGGGCCGTAAGATCTTGAAGAGAAGATATTCCCAGGAACCGCGAACACATCGCGGTTCTGGTCCAGGGCGCACTTGGCGGTTATCAGCGCTCCGCTGTCTTCGGCCGCTTCTATTACCAGCACTCCTTTTGAGAGGCCGCTTATTATTCTGTCTCTGACCGCAAAATTAGAAGCATATATTTTTTCTTTGTCCGAATATTCCGATATCAAAAGGCCGTTATTTTTCACTATGTTCCGAGCCAGGTTAAGATTCGTTCTTGGCCCGATGCTTCCATCCGAAACCCCGCCTCCGAGGACCGCAATGGTTCTTCCGCCGCAGTCCAGGGTTGTCTGGTGGGCAATCGCATCAATACCCAGAGCCAGGCCGCTTACGATGACGAATCCGCTGTTGGCGAGGTCTCTGACGATGTGCTCGGCCGCATCCTTTCCGTAGTCGGTCAGTTTGCGTGTTCCGACGACGGCGATACATTCGCTATTAAGCAAATCCAAGTTTCCTCTGCAATACAGTTGTTTTGGGGGATCGGCGATTTGTGCCAACAGTTTTGGGAACCGCTTACTTTTTTGGTCTATATTTATAACTTGATCCATTTGTTTAAAGTCAACTTTTAAGCTATTATATCAAAACAATGAATTTATCCGTAATCCTTCCGGCTTATAAAGAAGAAAAAAACATAGAAAAAACCGTCAGATCGGTTTTTAATTATCTTAAAGAAAAGAATGTTGAGCATGAAATAATCGTTGTCGTTGACGGCTCGCCAGACAAAACTGCCGATATCACACGTTCATTAAGCAACGAAGTTCCGACCCTAAAGTTAATTGATTATCCGAAAAACAGAGGCAAGGGGTTTGCGGTCAAAACCGGTATGCTCAAGGCAACAGGTGATTTTCGCCTGTTTACCGATGCTGATAACGCGACAACAATCGATCATATTGAGAAAATGATGCCGTATTTTGACCCCGCACCTTTGCGAGCGAATATAAATAAAGCGGCGAAGCCGCAATCGCTCGAAAGATGCGGGGTTGAAAAAGGATATGACGTTGTCATCGCTTCCATCGCTGTGCCCGGCCATACTGTTGCCGCAGGAAGTGAGCCGTTGTGGCGGAGGGTTTTCGGCAAAATGGGCAATTTGTTCATTCAAATAATGGCGGTTCCCGGCATACATGATACCCAAAGAGGGTTTAAGGTCTTTAAAGCCGAAGCGGCAGAGAAGATCTTTTCCAAACTGACCATCGATAGATGGGGTTTTGATATTGAGGCGCTGGCTCTGGCCAGAAAATTCGGTTTCAAGATAAAAGAAGTGCCTGTTGACTGGAAGAATGCCCCCGAGTCCCACGTTGGTCTCAAGGCATACTTTCAAGTGCTTACGGAAACGGTTAAAATAAGATGGAACCTATTAACGGGGAAATATAAGTAGTTGTCCAAGAGGACGAGTGCTTGACACGAAGTCCGATTGGCTACAAATACTTACCCCGCCCTCTAAGCAGGCATTTTCAATCTGCATAGAGGGCGGGGTGACAAGTTTCTAACAACTCAGCGTCGCAGGAACTGCTTGCTTCGTTGAGAAACATCTCATGCTTAACGAATTCAGGCAGGACCTTGTCTCGGGTGATTGGGTCTTGTTCGCGACAGGCCGGGCCAAAGGCCACATAAAGGAAAAGGACAAATTCTACCAGCCGAAAGAAAGCTGTCCTTTTGAGAACCCCCAGGCCAGCGGGCACGAGGAGCCGGTGATGGTTTTTACTAACGGGAAACGGACGGATATCGAAAGTTACCGCCAGGGAAGTTGGACGACTGTTGTTATTCCGAACAAAGCTCCGGCCGTTAACCCCGGCGAAGGGGAATATTTTGCCCAGGAAGGGCCGTATAAGAAAGCGGCGGCAATGGGCTTTCATGAATTGGTAATCACCAAAGACCATGACAAGACGTTCTGTTGCTTTACCCCGGACGAAATTGCCGAGGTGCTTACGGTTTACAGAGACCGCTACAGGGAAATAGCGCAGGAAGACGGCGGCGAATATATTTTGATATTCCATAATAAAGGCCCTTCTGCCGGAGCCACTATCTATCACAACCACTCGCAAATTCTTTCGACGCCGATCATGCCGCCGGATGTCCTGCGCAGTATTACCGGCACGGAAAATTATTACCGCAAGCACAGGAAAAAAGTTCACGAGGTCATGCTTGAGTGGGAAATGGAAAATAAAAAGAGGGTTATTTACGAAAACAACGAATTTGTTTGTTTCTGTCCGTTCGTTTCAAAGACGCCTTACGAATTCAGGATATTTCCCAAAAAGTCCAACCCCCATTTTGAGTCGACTGCCGACGCTCAAATCCCTCTTTTGGCCGAGACACTCAATGTTGTTTTAAAGAAAATGGACAAAGCGCTGGACGAGCCGGACTTTAACTTTTATATCCATACGGCGCCTGTGAGAAAGAATTCCCATTCGGAAAACGATTTCTACCATTGGCACATGGAGATAGTGCCCCGGCTTTCTATTGTCGGCGGGCTGGAGCTTGGCGCCGATGTTTTTGTGAACGTTATCGATCCCGACGAAGCCGCAGAACTACTAAGGAAAGCCGACGTGCGGTAAGCTCTCGAATCTATGTTTGACTTCGTAGCATCATCTATAGGAACCGCCGTTAATTTATTGGGCGCTCTTGGATATACCGGTGTTTTCTTCTTGGCGCTTTTGGACAGATTGACGGTTTTTCTCATTCCGGCGGAGATCGTCCTGCCTGCCTACGGAATATTGATAAGCCAGGGCAAATTTTTATTCTGGCCTGTTTTTATTTGGGTGACTATCGGTAATTTTTTAGGCAACCTGGTGCTGTATTATATCTTCCTTAAAGGGGGGCGCCCTTTCTTGGAAAAATACGGCCGATATCTTCTTATCTCCAAGCATGAGATTGGCCACTTAGACCGCTGGTCTTTAAAATACGGCGATAAGATCGTTATATTCGGATATCTACTTCCAACCTCGATCAGGAGCTTAGTCCCGATATTTGCCGGTATTTTGAGGATGAATTCTTTAAGATTCTCTATCCTTACCTTATTTGCATCCCTGCCCGGCAATCTTCTCTATTTGTTTTTCGGCATGAAAGCAGGCGATAACTTGGACAGGATCTTCGGTTATTTTGAAAAGGCCAACTACGTAGTTCTTGCCGCCATTATTATTTTGGTAATATGGTATATATACCGCCACCGGAAGAAAAAGCATCTAACCCACGATTGAACACATGAATCCCGTTAGAAGTCGCCCTAACGGGCCAAACGAATGAATCCCGTTAGAAATTAATTACGCTTCAAATATAGAGTATGATTAAAATAATAATTACGTTAAGCAGGATATTTCTAACGGGATGAAAAATAAACTTATCGTAGCAAACTGTCCCGATTCGTACAAAATTAAAATTTTGTTTACGAATCGAGGATGCTCGATTTTCTAATTACCGCTTTTGCGGTAAAGAAAATCGGCAGAAAATGATTTATGAAAAAGTATATTATAGCTAATTGGAAGATGCAACCAGAATCGCTTGCCGAAGCGGAGCAGATATTGGATTCGGTTGATGAATATCTCGGCTCTGTAAATGAGAAAGAATTTTCATTGGTTTTCTGCCCGCCATTTATTTTTACAGAAGAGGTGGGGAAAATATTGAAGATGTCGCACTTGCTTCATCAGTCCGAACTTGGGGCGCAAGACATATCGACAGATGACAAAACGGCTCTGACCGGTGAGGTGTCGGGCCCGATGTTGAGAAAACTCGGTGTTAGGTATGTGATAGTCGGCCACTCGGAAAGAAGATGGAAACTTGGTGAGTCGGATGAGATAGTTAATAAAAAACTCAAAGCTGTCTTAAGAAACGAAATGATACCTATCGTATGTGTGGGCGAAAGAATTCGGGATAATAATTTTAAGGAATTTTTAAAAAATCAAGTTTTGGCGACCTTTGCGGGATTAAGTCCGGATGATGTGAAGAAATGCATCATCGCCTATGAACCTGTCTGGGCGATAAGCACGACCCCCGGCGCCCGTCCCGACACTCCCGAGTCGGCCCTCGAATCGATCGAAGTAATTAAAAACATACTAAATACTAAATACAATATACTAAATACTTATCTTTACGGCGGCTCGGTCAATTCCGGCAACGTGTCCGACTTCCTTTCTCAAGAAGAAATAGACGGAGTCCTGGTTGGCGGCGCCAGTGTCAACAAAGAAGAATTCGTGAAGATACTCTCCGTAGTTCAAAAACTGATATGAAAAGTTTACGAGAAGCCGATCTAAAGGACAAAAAGGTTTTATTAAGGGTCGACTTTGACGTCCCTGTTTCCGATAAAGGACAGATCGAGGAGGCGTTCCGTATCAAGAAACAGAAAGAAACACTCGACTATTTAGTGGGCCATGGCGCAAAGGTGATTATGGTTGCCCATATATCCGACCAGTCGGTTGGCCAGTCATTCTCCGCTCTCATGCCCCAGCTCCACGTGCTTCTGGGTTATGAAATTAATTTTCTCAAAACCGTGCCGGAGATAGGTACATACCTGGAAAACTATGCCGGGCCCGCGCTGCTTGATAATATCCGCAAATTTCCAGGAGAGACAGAGAATGATAGTGGGCTTGCCCTGAGCTTGTCGAAGGGGTTCGATATATATGTGAATAACGACTTCGCCGTTTCTCATCGGGAACATGCATCGGTTTCAGCGATTGCCAAATTGTTGCCAAGTTATGCCGGGTTCACAATAGAGGAAGAAGTTGCGCATCTTTCCGGGGTCATCAACTCGCCCAAGGAAGGGAAGGTCATCGTGATCGGCGGAGCTAAAGCCGAAAGCAAGATTCCTGTCATAAAAAACTTCATTAGTAAGGCCGATAAGATATTGATAGGCGGAGTCGTGGCGAACGATATGTTAAAAGAGAGGGGAATGGACATCGGCGCTTCCATCGCCGACGAGAACAGCAAAGAACTTCTGTCCGGACTGGACTTGAACAGTCCCATTCTGACTTTGCCTAAAGATTTTGTGATTTCCGAAAAGAAGATACTAGATATCGGTGCCGAAACCGAAAAAGAATACACGGAGACAATAAACGGGGCCTCAATGGTGATATGGAACGGCCCCATGGGACTTTTTGAAAAGGCGGAATTCGCTCACGGCACCAAGGCTGTGGCCGAAGCGATGGTATCTTCAAAAGCGAAGAAAATAATCGGGGGAGGCGACACCATTACCGCTGTTGACGCCCTTGGGCTTTTGGGTAAATTTGATTTTGTCTCGACCGGAGGCGGGGCAATGCTGGCTTTTCTGGCGGGAGAAAAACTGCCCGGACTTGAGGCCTTAAGTTATTATGTCTAAAAATATAAGAGTTTTTTATCATGGCAACTGCAGAGACGGCTT
>CAZFTW010000019.1:0-2841 GCA_964521925.1 uncultured Candidatus Saccharibacteria bacterium
AGAATACCATCCTTAAAGTCCATGCTTTTGGTGAAAGTCTTTAGGTTCTGAAAAAGAGTGAGAGCTGAGCAAATTTCTTGGTCTAAAAAGATACGTGTTTCTCTGTGAAGACAATGCCTGAGAGTGTGTGGACTGACATTCTTTCCGATGATGCCGGCTTTGGTTGCGTATTTACCCACTATCCTCTGTATGCTTCGGGGGGTAAGGCGCAGTTCCGAGTCCTTGGAAAACTTTTTGGAGCGCGGGATGCGGATGAACAATGCCTCATCGGCATCCGGTCTTTTTCCCAAATATCGGCTGATAACATTTTTTGCGTCATCAGAAAGGAAAACCACCCGTATCTTGCTGCCTTTTCCGCGTATGGATATCTCTCCCCCTTTTGGATCTATCTTGTCTCTGTCCAGCGCGCATAATTCCGATACGCGCATTCCTGTACTGAAGAGGGTGGTCAGGAGCGCCTTGTCTCGGAGCGACTCGAGTTCGTCTCCTTCCGGGGAGTTCAGCAGGCGGTCCAATTCCTCCCGCTCCAGGAACGTCACCTCCCGGTCCTCCTGCTTTCCCAGCTCCACCTTCTCCGCCGATACGGATTTGATGTCTCTTTTCGCCAGATATTTGAGAAAGTTGCGCAGGGCGATTATATGGTAGTTCTGGGTCACTTTTTTAAGCGGCTTGCCTTCGCCGTCCTTGAGGCGGTTCAAGTGAAGACGATATTGGCGGATGACATCTTCCGTTATCTGGGACGGGCTTGAGGCCTTGGCGAACTGAAGAAAGCGGTCGAGATACCGGCCGTAGTTTTCGAGTGTCTTCTGCGAGCGATTCTTCTCTATTTCCAGGTGCTCGAGATATTGGATTTTCAGGGTTTTAATGTCAGCCATGTCGCATAATTATTATAGCAAAAATAAATTTGCAAAAGAAACCATGATGTGTTAGAATAATTAGGCTTTAAAGAAGATATGTTAACTCCTCAAGAAAAAACTAAAGTCATAGAGAAGGTCCAAATGCACGACAAGGACACCGGTTCTGCCGAAGCGCAGATCGCTTTATTTACGGAAGAAATAAGCCAGCTGGCCAAGCACCTGAAAAAGCACGGGAAGGACAACTCCTCGCGCCTTGGTCTGCTCAAAATGGTTTCCAAACGCAAACGGCTTTTGGATTATCTCAAGAGGGTCAATCTAAAAAGACACTCGGCTGTCATCAAGAAGCTGGGCTTGGAAAAGTAAGTTTTTGTCCAATCGCGCAGCGATTGGCTACAAAAAGTTACCCCGCCCTCTAAGCAGACGGCAGAGCGTAGAGGGCGGGGTGCTGATAATAGTAGCCACTCACTTCGTTCGCGGACTATTATCGCATGTCCAGTAAACTCACAGTACCACAAAGAAAAAACCACAGAGTCGGGGTTTTTGTGGATGTAAGCAATATGTACCACTCGGCCAAGAACCTCTACCACGGCAGGGTGAATTTTCGCGAACTTTTGAAACTCGCTACCGCGAACCGGGACCTGGTCAGGGCCATAGCTTATGTGGTAAAGTCCGATACGGAAGAAGAAAAGGCTTTCTTCAGTGCTCTTGAAAAAGCGGGCTACGAGTTGAAATCCAAGGACCTCCAGGTATTCCCGGGAGGCATGAAAAAGGGCGATTGGGACGTAGCTGTGGCCATAGACGCCATAACCTTATCCAAGCTCGTTGACGTGGTGGTTATCGTTTCGGGCGATGGCGACTATGAACCGCTGGTTGAATACTTGAAATACAGCGGAGTGGTGGTTGAGGCGGTGGGTTTCAGGAGACGCACAAGTTCAAAGTTAGTTGAAGCGGTCAATAACTTTATAGATTTGGAAGAAGTTGCGGATAAAGTCATATTAAAAAAGTAATTTAACAAATAAACAGGAGTTGTGAGGAACTAAAGATCGGTTGTGGGCTTTGCCCAGCCTCACTTTTTAGTAAAGTGAAGCTGGGCAGAATCTACGTTACTCACTCTCTTTTTATTTGTATTTCCTAAATGGAAATAAAAACATATAAGACGGAATTTGCGGGCAAGCCGCTTTCAGTCGAATTCGGTCGCTTGGGCGGGCAAGCCAACGGTTCCTGCCGTGTTCAATACGGCGAAACGACCGTGCTCATGAACGCCACGATGTCGCCCCATCTGAAGAACGTGGATTATATGCCCCTCTCGGTTGACTACGAAGAAAAGTATTATGCCGCCGGCAAGATCAAGGGCTCGAAATGGATAAAAAGAGAAACCCGCCCGTCTGACGAAGCCATTCTCTCCGGCCGGGTGATCGACCGCGCCATCCGGCCCCGGTTCAACCACAATATCAGGAATGAAATTCAGGTCGTGGCGACGGTGCTTTCTTTTGACGGCGTCAATGACCCGGACATGGTCGCCCTTTTCGGCGCCTCGCTGGCTCTGATGGTTTCCGATATCCCGTTCGATGGCCCGATCGCCGGAATCAGGGTCGGCCGGGTCGGAGGAAAACTCATATTCAACCCCACCTACAAAGAAAGGTCAGAAAGCGATTTTGATATCGTTGTCGCCGGCACTGCCAACAAGATAAACATGATAGAGGCCGGAGCCAAAATAATCCCGGAAAAGGATGTCGCCGAAGCTATTTCGGCCGGTTTTGAGGCCTTCCGCGAGCTGATAGATCTTCAGAAGAAGATCGCGGACGAAATAGGCAAAAAGAAGAAAGAATTATCGGTATTCAGCCACGACGAAGCTCTCGCCGCGGTTGTCAGGAATTTTGCCGATCCCAAACTTGAAAAAACTCTCTACGCTCCCGGGAAAACTAAAGGCGAATTCTATGAAGGACTCGGTCAGATAAAAGAAGAAACGATGAACTTTCTCAAA
>CAZFTW010000019.1:2851-11336 GCA_964521925.1 uncultured Candidatus Saccharibacteria bacterium
AAGAAGAGTTTAAAGAGCATCCCGAACTGGGGAAAAAATTGGGAGAAGCCGATTCCATCTTTGAAGAAGAGATAGACCGTATCGTGCACAGGAACATCATTGAAGAGGAAAAAAGGCCCGACGGAAGAAAGACGGACCAATTGCGCGACCTCTCTGCCGAGGTCGGCATCCTCCCCCATTCCCATGGTACAGGGCTTTTTAACCGCGGCACTACCCAGGCGCTTTCCATTCTCACTCTGGCCGCGCCCGGACTTGAGCAGTGGATAGAAACCATGGAAATAGACCTCACCAAGAAGCGGTTCATGCATCACTATGTTTTCCCGCCTTTCAGCGTGGGCGAAGTCGGCCGAATGGGCGGCGGAGGCAGGAGAGAGATCGGACATGGCGCTCTTGCCGAAAGATCGCTCGAACCCATTATTCCAAGCAAGGACACATTTCCTTACACCATCAGGGTTGTTTCGGAAATACTATCCTCGAACGGCTCATCCTCGATGGCTTCGGTTTGCGGCTCTTCACTGGCGCTGATGGACGGCGGCGTGCCTATCAAATCCCCTGCCGCCGGTATTGCCATGGGACTTATGTTCGATGAAAAAGGCGAAAAGTATAAAATACTTACCGACATTCAGGGACCGGAAGACCATCACGGTGACATGGACCTTAAAGTTGCCGGAACCAAAGACGGCGTGACGGGAATGCAGATGGATGTAAAAGTTGAGGGCATTACCACCGAAATAGTCGAGAAAGCTCTGGCGCAGGCCAAAAAGGCGCGCTTGGAAATATTGGAAGCGATGGAGAAAGCTATCTCCGCTTCACGCCCGGAATTGTCCCAATACGCTCCCCGCGTGGAGACGATCAAGATAGATCCTGCTAAAATAGGCGCCCTGATAGGCCCCGGAGGCAAGGTCATTAACGACATTATCGAGAGAACTGGTGCCGGCATAGACATCGAAGATGACGGTTCGGTATTTGTCACCTCGCCCACTCCGGAGGGAATGAAAAAAGCCATGGCCATGATCCAGGACATCACTTACGAGCCGAAAGAGGGAGATGAATTTGACGGCACCGTGGTCAGCATCAGGGACTTTGGGGCCTTCGTCGAAATAATGCCCGGCAGAGACGGCATGGTCCACATTTCCGAGATCAGCCATGAAAGAGTGGGCAAGGTAGCCGATGTGCTCAAGGTCGGCCAGAAGGTCCATGTCTGGGTGAAGGGCGTGGATGATATGGGCAGGGTCAGCTTGACGATGAAGGGGCCGAGGTAAGTTTTTAATCGGCTCGGCACATCCTCGTGAAATCTGCTCGGTCCGTTAGGAAAAAACTCACTGATATCAGCGAGTTTTTTCCTGGACCTGCGATGAGCTTTTCACTCCGGTGTGCCCCCGCCGATTAACTTAAGAGGCATTATGGTGATTCGTAATTAGTTCTGATACCCATGTTTGTTAAAAAATCGGCCCCAAAGGCCGGTTTTATGACCTGTCCCGTACCAAACCCGCCCCCTTTTGGCGGTCAGCGGAAAAGTTTGGTGCGGGATTGACAAAGTGGCTTAAAGTGTGGTAAAATAACAGCATTCTGAAACTTCACAATTTGGAGGAGTGAACCAATGTTCAGCAAGCCCGTTGTCTACGCTTTCCTGGCCATGTGGATGTACGCGTTTACCAATGTGGCCATCGAGGTGAAGCTGTCGAAGTACACGACAATGGCTCTGCTGTTGTACTGGTACTTCACTCTTGCACCGCTTGCTGTGGCAGGTATCGGGTACATGTACCTGACAGGCCAGAGCATCGTCATGCCGAACCGTAGCGACGCGATGATTGCCATCGCTGTCGCAGGCGTGTTCTTCCTCGCCGACTTCTTTTACATCGGCTCCTTCACCAGCGGCGGCAGCTTGCTCGCCGTTACCACGCTGGTAGTTCTGTTTCCCGCCATCGCCCAGCTCATCAAGTTCGTCTGGGTCGGCGGAAGTCTCAACTACTACCACATGTTCGGTTACCTGCTGGCTGCAATTGCCGTCATCCTGATCGGCAAGGGCAGCGTAGTTGCCGAGCCGTGAGCTCGGCAGAAGGAGGATCACATGCCCACAAAAGAGATTAGGATTGTGGAGGACGGCGAACCTTGCTGTGACTTCCATCCGGATCATCGCAGCAACGCCCTACTGTACAGCGGGGATCAGATAATCGCTGTCGGTAAGGGTGACAATTGGTTGACGGCAATCGGTCGCTTGGTCAACCAACACCCGCAACATTTTGGGGTGTCAATCAAATGTGCTGGACGGGTACATCGGTAATCCGTCTACCCCGCACACAGACAGGAAGTCCCGCACTTCGTCTGGTGCGGGGCTTTTTTGTTTACCCCGCTCTTGAGTTATCAAGGGCGGGGTTTACAACTTTTCTGTTTACTTGTGCTAAAATGATTTTAGATTAATTATGGTCTGCGTTTTTTTTTTTTTTTTGTTGTTACACTAAATACTAAATACCAGATACTAACTACTATCCCATGGCAGATGATCAGGGGCCAAAAATAGCCAGCATAGACGAGTTGGTCAACGAATTAACCAAGAAAGCCGGAGCTCCTTCTCCGTCGGCTCCTCCAACAGGCGGATCTCCCGTTCCTCCTGTCCCTAAACCAACTCCTCCGGCCCCTGCGCCTGTCCCCAAACCGGCTATGCCGGCCCCTGCGCCAGAAATTCCTAAGCCAAGGTTTACCCCTCCCCCTCTGTCGGCGGCAGTTCCGCCAAGGCCCGCCCCAACTCCTTCACCGGCTCCAGCAAAACCATCCGCGCCTCCGGCACAGCAACCTTCGGGGGCCGGTCCTATAAAAGAATATCAGTCCTCCATCAGGACGATGAAAGAAGACATCATAAGCTTGAAACAGGGCCAAAAAACAGCTGGAGTAGATATTTCAAGACATGTCGAACCGACTGCGCCTCCTGCTCCTGTACCTCCTAAACCGACTACTACTCCCCCGCCCCAGCAATTCAAAATGCCCTCGGTCAGTTTAGGGGAGACACAAAAAGCTCCTACATTACCCCAGGCCAAAGCACCTATGCCTCCCCTGTCAACGGGCGGGCCATCAGCTCCGTCAGTAAAAATGCCAGCACCGACACCGGCGGCTCCTAAAACCGAGATATATGCACCCCTGGCTCCGGCGGGAGGAATTCCCGCTGATCGCAGACGTTTATTCATGATCATTGGCGGAGCGGCGGTCTTGTTCGGGGTACTCTATTGGTTCCTGGTCTTAAGGGTTCCAACTCCGGAAATAGTTGAGGAAATTCCTACCAGAACTCCTACCCCAACAGCCATAGAGACACCCGTTGTTACTTTGTCCGGCTTGATTGGCGGTCCGGAGATAGTTGTGTCGGTGAATCCCAACAACGCAGCTGACTCATTCGCGAAATTAGTTGAAGCAATTGTTGTGGAAGCGGGAAGCTTCGGAAAGATAATGACCAAAGACACACAGGGAGCAGATTTCTCATGGTCCGGACTGGTGGAAATGCCTCAACAGGTTCGGGATTCTCTCGGCGGGGAAGCATTGCTGGTCGCCTATGGCCAAAAAGAATTTTTCGGCCCGACCGGAATAATCAATCCTACGGTACAACCAAAACCAAGAGCAGTTATGATCTTTGAGGTCAAGGATCAATCGAGTGCTTTACAGGCATTAACAGCTTGGGAAACAACGATGAGCACAGCTTTTAGCAAGATCTTCGGTCTCGATCTGACCACTCAACTTGACCCCAACTTTTTAGATAACACGCACCAAGGTTCAGCCATAAGATACAGGAATTTTCCATGGGCCGATAAGAGCATTGATTACGGAATAATCTCGGCCGTTAATGGCAAGGCATACTTAGTTATAGCCGGCTCGAGGGAATCCATGTTTGCTTCGATAGATAAACTCAAAGGCCAGTAATTAGCGTATTTGGCCGCAAATTATTGGTGACACCATCTTCGGTGTCACCATGTCACCAATCCGGAGTTGGTGACAAAGATATCCACAAGGTGATATTGACCGGCACCAGCGAAGTGTTAGAATTAGAGGGTAGTTCTTTCCGCCCCGCTCTTGAAAAGCACTGATAATACCAAAGTAGTTATTTCTGTGTGTGAAATTAAGTGCTTTTCAAGGGCGGGGTCCGCTGGTGATTCGACAAGTTTTGTGGGTTGCCGGCAATCCATTTCGGACCCAAAAGGTCCACAAGGCGCAGTGCTCACACTCGCAATTCATTTGTTCAGGAGCGCTCTGCGCCTTTTAAGTTTTTATCCAAGAACCGAAGGTGATTGGTTATAAAAAGTTACCCCGTACCAATCCCGGAGGCGATTCCAGAAGCGGCTAAAGCACGCTTCTAAAACCTTCGCTTTAACCCCTTTCTGAATGGTGGTCAGCGGATAAGATTGGTGCGGGGTTGTTTTATTAAAATATTATCGTTATCATATTTTTAATGACTAAAGACGAACTACAAAAGCTATACGAAGACCTCGAGCTTGAGGAAAAACGTTTAAGGGAACAATTGGCCGTCATTGCTCAGCAAAATCCGGCCGTAAAAGGCGATTTTGAGGTCAAAGTTCCTGACTACGGCGATGAAGATGACGAAAATACCCTTGAGGAAGTTGACCTGGAGAGGAATTTTGCCATTGCCACGGAGCTTGAAACGAAGCTTAGGCATATCGTCGAAACCAAAGAGAAGATAAAGAACGGAACTTACGGAAAATAAGTCCGCCTAAGTTTGTCCACCAGATTATTCTCATCGGCAATATACGGAATAGACGCCAAACTCATAGAAGTTGAGGCGGATTCGTCTCCCGGACTTCATACTTTTACCATTGTTGGTTTGCCGGATAAAGCGGTTCAGGAATCCAAAGACCGCATATCTTCCGCCATCAAGAATAGCGGATTCCAGCCGCCGAACAGGAAGCACAAGAAAATTATCGTTAACCTTGCTCCGGCTGACATCAAAAAAGAAGGTCCCTCCTACGACCTTCCTATCGCGCTCAGTTATTTGGTTGAAACGAACCAGCTTAAATTTGACTCGTCGAATACTCTTTTCCTTGGAGAGCTGTCTTTGAACGGCAGCTTGAAGCCGACCAATGGCGTTCTGGCCTCAACAATGCTTGCTAAAAGTCGGGGTTTTAAGCAAATTGTCATCCCTTACCACAATCTTAATGAAGCATCTGTGGTGAGCGGCATAAGCGTGATCGGTGCCAGGACCATTACGGAAGTGGTTGACCATCTTAATGATATAAAGAAGATCAAGCCGGCTCCTTTGCAGCAGCCAAAATCGTCCAAAAACAACGATTTAAAGCTTTTCCCTTCGATCCAGGGCCAGGAATCGGCTAAAAGAGGTATTTCCATTGCTGCTGCCGGTTTTCACAATGTTCTCATGTGGGGGCCTCCCGGTTCCGGCAAGACCCTCTTGGCTAAAGCATTGGTTGAACTGATGTCCGAAATGTCTATTGCCGAATCACTCGATGTTTCCAAGATATACAGTTCGGTGGGCCTCTTGGCCGGCAATCCCCTTTCTCTTGAAAGGCCGTTCAGAAATCCTCATCACACCACCTCGGCTCCCGCGGTGGTCGGAGGAGGCACCTGGCCTAAGCCGGGAGAGATAAGTTTGGCTCACAGAGGCGTGCTTTTCCTTGATGAATTGCCTGAATTTCCCAGGAATGTACTGGAAGCGCTTCGCCAGCCGCTTGAGGACGGTAAAATAACGGTTTCCCGCGCTTCCGGTTCCGTAGAACTGCCTGCCAAATTCATGCTTGCCGCCGCCATGAACCCCTGCCCATGCGGGAATTACGGTGAGGAAAAACTGGCCTGTATCTGCTCCCCTATCTCAATATTGAGATATCGCAAGAAGATATCGGGACCACTGCTGGACAGAATAGACATCCAGCTGAATGTTCCGCGCGAAACAATAGGCCGGGGGCCTATTGTTGCAAGTTTGCGAAAGGGAACTACCATGGATACCGATCCTCGAAAAAAGATTAAAATTGCCCAGGAAATCCAGGCCGCCAGGTTCAAGGGTTCGCCAATTTTTAATAATTCGGAGATCGATTATAAAAACATAGATAAATACTGTGTTCTTACCAAAGAGGCCGACGAATTGTTGGGCAGGGCCGTAAACGCAAAGTCACTATCATTGAGGTCTTACCACAAGATAAAGAAACTGGCGCGAACCATAGCCGATATGGATAATTCCGAACTCATTCGTGAGCATCATATCGCCGAAGCGGTCGGATTGAGGATCAACGACAAACTGGCCTCCGATTTGGCTTAATAACCGCTTAATAAAGCGAGCGGCACGATATTTCCCAGCCCGCTCCGGCCGCTCCAGCGGCGGCCTCCACTTGTCCTCGCGACGACTGGTTTCTCGCAGTCTCGATTAAGTTAGCTACAAAATAAGCTTTGAGATGGTGTAGCCTCAGTTCTAAATGGCACACTCTGCCTGACTGCTCAAAACACCAAGCCAGTCTGCTGCGGGTCCGGGAAATACCATGCCACCTCGCTTTATTAAGCAAGCCCCCTTCCTGTTTTAGACCGTTTGCCTCCGAGGGTAACACAATGATTAAATTGATCGAAAATTTGCTTGTTCAATAAATTTTAGCCGGAAAATCCCCGCCAGCTGGCGGGGAGGAACGGATGCTAAAATTTGTTAAGCAAATTGAGATTTAATTTAAGCATTTGTCCGAAGGAGACCGAAGGCGCAGGCAACAGGTCGAAAATGGGGAGGGGTTTGCTTAAGAATATGTTGGCCGGGGCGGTGTGTTCCGTGCGGAACATTATGCTTCGATGTTCTTAAAGTGCTTAATTTTGGCGATTTTTCGTTCTTTATCCATAGTTATTGAGATGATATCTATCTGCCACTCCTGCTCCGGGCCGTATCTTTTATCGGCCAAGTAAGTTCTGGCGGCACGGATTATCCTTTTTACCTTGTCTCTGTTTACCCTTAATTCCGGTTCAAAGCCGGGTATCTCTTTACTGTTCGCTTTGACCTCCACGAAGACCAGGATTCTGTCTTTTTCGGCTATTAAGTCCACTTCCCCCCACGGTTTTCTGTAATTGGCCGCCAATATTGAATAATTTCTTGTTCGGAGGAATTCGGAAGCGTATTTTTCGGCCAAAGAACCGAATTCGGTCAGTTTAGTTTGGGTCATTTAGGTGAATTTTATATTCACAAATTATCAACACAATTGATTGACAAAGCAGTTCTAAAACTATAACATTTATTAGGTAATTCTCGCGAGAGAGTTTTTGCTTTAAATAGCATAAAACCTAAATTTTTGGCCTATTCAGCCAAAAAGTTTTTCTGGGTTGTAACTCTCCAAATCTATTAAGACCAAGCTCAAAAATTTAATACTTTCTTTTGGCCGAAAATTCCGTGTTTCGGACGGCCACTTCTCGAATTTTTATGGTATTTTGCTATTGGCCCTGTTTTTGATTGTCCTTAAAGGAAGCTCCGGAGAGGGCCAGCCGAGTTTATTCAGCAATCTTATCAGAAAATATGTTGAAGAAACCTCGGCTTCAATAAGCATTAATAGTGCGTCGCACAATCAAGTAGCCGATCTGACCAGCTTAGCGGTTATGCAGGACATGGGTCAGGGGGGCGAGGATGCGGATCTGGAACTGTCTACAATTCAAGACAGTTCTTTTGTTTCTAACAGCCCCGTGTCCACTCATTATATGGACTTCGGCTTCGGACATAACCAGATATCGGAGTATACGGTTCAGCCGGGGGACGCTCTTTCGTTTATTGCTTCCGACTTTGGTATAAGTATAAATTCAATCATCTGGGCTAACGGGCTGGCCAGCGCCGACAGCATTAATCCCGGCCAGGTTTTGAGAATACCGCCGGTTACGGGAGTCATTCATAAGATAAAGAAAGGGGATACAATTGATTCCATTGCCAAGAAATACGGGGTTGATAAACAGAAGATCGTTGATTTTAACCAACTTTCCGATAATACCAAGCTTGCCGTAGATGATGAGCTTATCGTCCCGGATGGGAAAATGTCATCGCCCGCTGTTAAGGGCCAGGTTGCGACAACGGCCTCAAGATTCGCTCATCTTCCTAATCTTGGCGATTATTACCTTATTCCAACTACTGGACACAACTGGGGGAGGATACATGGCCGAAACGGAGTAGACGTAGCCAATTCATGCGGCACCGATATTTATGCTTCAGCCGACGGTTCGGTCGCGATCGCAGATGGAGTGGGATACAACGGGGGATTCGGTAAATTCATAAAGATAATTCACGGGAATGGAACCGAAACGCTCTATGCCCACGCAAGCAAGCTCCTGGTAACTACCGGACAGTTTGTCCAAAGGGGACAGCATATAGCCGAAATGGGCTCGACCGGCCGCTCGACCGGATGTCATCTTCACTTCGAAGTCCACGGCGCCAAGAATCCTCTAACCAAGTAGTCGCTTCGTTCTACCAAATTTTAACCGGCTCGGCACTATCCTCCCGAAATCTGCTCGGCCGAATAAGAAAAAG
>CAZFTW010000020.1:0-9840 GCA_964521925.1 uncultured Candidatus Saccharibacteria bacterium
ATAACTTTTAACGAGCCCTGGATATATTCCGGTGCGTCATATCTTCAAGGGCAGTGGCCGCCGCAGAGCCATAATATTTTTAAAGCGATTAAGGTTCGCAACAATATAATCAAGTCACACATACTCGCCTACCGGGAAATAAAAAGTTTCTACATTATTCCACCCAATTCCGACTCCCTCAGGGATATGTCGCACAATATAAAACCACTTGTCGGAGGAGTGGAAAATAATTTGCATATCATGGGTCATCCCGCGCTTTCGGGGGCGGTGAAGTATCTGAACCGGGTTATTAATAACTACTTTTGGGATAAGACCCTTCCCTATCAGGATTTTATCGGCCTGAACTACTATACGACCCTGCGCCTGCCCGGGACGCGGGAACCCAGGGTTGATTTTGCCAAGGAGATGGGCTGGGAAATATATCCTAAAGGTATTTATTATCTTCTGATGGAGCTTAAGAAATTTAAAAAGCCGATTTTTATAACTGAAAATGGAATTGCCGATTCCACCGATGAAAAAAGGGAAAAGTTCATCAAAGAGCATCTTCGCTGGGTCTGGCAGGCCATCCACGACGGCGTCGACGTGCGCGGGTATATGTACTGGTCGCTTCTGGATAACTTTGAGTGGGCCAGAGGGTTCAAGCCGCGGTTCGGTTTGGTAGAGGTTGATTATGCGACTCTTGAGAGAAAGATCCGCCCTTCGGCCTATGAATATGCTAAAATATGTTTAACTAATCAGTTAGAAACTGATTAGTTCAATCTCTAATCTCTAAACTCTAAACATTTTTAAATTTGAGTTTTGGATTTGTTTAGAAATTAGGATTTAGAAATTTATCTTGCTTTGGCTCTATCTAGCATTACTTGCCTATCTCATTAACGCCGTTGTCTTTATAATTGACAAATATCTTCTCGCCGGCCATATGCCCAAGTACCACGCTTATGCTTTTAGCGTGGCTATTTTAAGTTTAGGTGTTGTCTTTCTCATTCCTTTTGGGGTTTTTTTGCCAGATCTTGGTAATTTTTTATTGATGTTTGGGGCGGGAGTGATTTTTTTTGTTGGGTTGATGTTGCTTTTTAAATCGATTAAGGAAAGTGACGTCTCAATAGCGGCAACTCAAGTGGGAACCGTAGGAGCTATTTTTACCTATCTATTCTCGATCATTATTCTCAAAGACGCGCTTTCTCCGCTTAACTCTGTCGCTCTTCTTTTTTTGATTTTGGGGATATTTCTTTTGGGCAGAATAGAAAAACGTGTTTTGGTTTGGGCGATATTTTCTGGGGTGTTGTTCGGAATGTACTATGTTTTGTTGAAGCTTTCTTTTAATACAGCCGGTTTTGTAAATAGCCTGTTCTGGACGAGGGTCGGTTTTATCGGCGGCGCGTTAGCTTCTCTTATTTTTCCGCACGTTCGAAAGGAGATTAAATTTACGTATGATTACTCACCCGTAAGGTCTAAGGTTTTATTCGTTTTTAATAAGTTTATTGCCGGCGTCGGCTTTATAATTCTTTATTTTGCGATAAATCTTGGCAATGTTTCTCTGGTCAACGGTCTTTTAGGAGTACAATTTTTGCTCATTTTTATCCTGGCCTTGTTTTTGGGAGGAAGAATTCCTGGAATTCTGGAAAAAACGGACAGATTAACGATTACTCACAAACTCTCTGGCATTTTGGCGGTGCTAATAGGATTTCTAATTCTTTTTGTGCAGAATGTGTAAATTTAAATACATGATCAATGAAAAAGAGAAATAAAATTATGATTCAAATGTTACTAATTATTGTTGCCGTCCTCTGGGTGTTTTCTTTGGATTTTTCGGGTGAGATGAGCGGTCCTACTTACGGTGTTTCTTTCAGCCGTTTTCATACGGATGAATTGGGCCTGGACTGGAAGGAAACATATCTTGCTCTTCAAAACAACCTGGGTGTGAAAAATTTCAGGTTCTCCGCTCACTGGCCCAATACTGAACCGGAGAAGGACAAATACAATTTTTCCGAACTTGATTTTCAGATAGACCAGGCCGAGAGGCACGGCGTCTCCGTTATTCTGGCTGTCGGCAAGCGCTTGCCCGGCTGGCCGGAGTGTCACGTCCCCGACTGGGCTATGCCATTGAGCAAAGAAGAAAGAGAGAAAGAACTCCTTGAGCTGATAACCCTGGTGGTTAACCGCTATAAGGAATCCGATAGCATAATTTATTGGCAGGTTGAGAACGAGCCATTCCTTACTTATTTTAGCCGTTCTGCCTGCGGTATGCTGGATACCGACTTTCTTGAAAAAGAAATAGAGCTTGTAAAAATGCTTGATTCCCGGCCGGTGCTGGTTACCGACAGCGGCGAATTTGGCGCCTGGTTCCAGGCCTATTCCAGAGGAGATGTTTTCGGAACCAGTTTGTATCTTTACGTCTGGCCGAGATCAATTGGTTTTCCGATAAGATATCCTCTGACACCGGGATTCTTCCGCCTGAAGCATAACATCATACGCCTTGTCTTGGGCGCCAAACCGACTTTTGTCGTTGAACTGTCAACCGAACCCTGGCTGCTCCAACCGATAGTCGAGACACCCATAGAGACGCAGCTTGATAGGATGGGCATAGATAAATTCAACGACATGATAGATTTTTCGTCAAAAACCGGGTTTAACGGTTTTTACCTCTGGGGTGCCGAGTGGTGGTATTGGTTAAAACAGCAGGGCTACCCTGAACATTGGGAACGGGCCAAAGAAATATTTGCACCTCCGGAGTCGTTGTAGTATATTTTTGCTTATACACAACTTTCTCGATAAAAATTCAATCTTCATCGTTATCGCGATAAGCTTCGTGGCTTTGGGAATTAACGTGCCCGCTGAACATAGTTCTTCGACACTCGCCCCGGTGTTAACGCTCGAGCCGGTTTGCGATAACTACAACGAAATAGAAGATTTCGAAAAATCAATCCCGATAGTTTGGACGGCAAAAATGGACGGATGCCTGGTGAGCTGCGAGGGCGCTTCTTTCACCAGAGTTCCCGGAGACGAAAAATATCCCCGCTTCGCCGGATATTTTGCCGGCTTGTTGGGGCCGGAGCTGCGGCAGGATAATGCCATTCTTAAAATATCCGGGGACTGGATCGGCATTGGCGCCGACCACCCCTATACCGTCTTTGACAACAAATGCGTGCCTGTTATACAGATAAATAAAATCGAGGTAATTTAGCAGCCGATACTTATGGAGGATAGAGTCAAAAACTTCATCAATACCGTTATTTTCGTGTCACGGATATTTTCGGGCCTTAAAGATAAATTTCTGGCGCGGAAACTATACGACAAGCTGTCTGATTTTGTGTCTGTCTATTCCCTCTCCCCCGGAGATAACGTCGCACAATATAATTCAGCTGTTTTAACTTCCATCAATGCCCTATTGGAACTTTTGGATTATCTCGAGCACAGCAAAACGGTTGCGGTCGCTCCCCTGCTGTATGCCCGAAGGAATCTTTTTGCTTTGAAGCTCCAGGCGATAAGAGATCTTGAAAAGCCCCGGGTTGTCGAGCGGGAAAAGAAAGAGGCCTCTCCGGCAGTTCCAAAACAAAAAAAGGAAATTTCCGTAAGCGGAAACAAAGAAAGAATATATAACTACATCAAGCGTTCGCCTGGCTCCCGCACCAAAGACATCATCTACGAATTCAGCGTCTTGTCCGACCGGACGGTAAAGCGTAATCTGAAGGAACTTGTCAGCGAAGGGCTTGTCAGAAGGGTCGCAAAAGATAAAGCGGTTTATTATCAAACAACATGATAAAAGGCGTTATTCTCGCCGGGGGCAAGGGCACACGCCTTTGGCCGGTCACGAAAGTTGTCGGAAAGCACTTTCTGCCTGTCGGCGATAAAACCATAATTCACTATCCCATCCTGACCCTGAAGAAGGCGGGAATTAAAGACATCCTGATAGTGTGCGGGCAAGAACATACGGACCAGTATGTGAAACTGCTCGGTTCGGGCGCAGAACTTGGCGTCAATCTTTATTACACAATCCAGGTTGACCCGCTGGGCATTGCCCACGGCTTGGGCCTGGCAAGGTCTTTTGCCGAAGGCCACCCCGTCGCCCTTATTCTCGGCGACAATATTTTCGGAGACGACCTCTCGGGTGCGGTTAAGAAATTTTCAAAAAAGAACAGGGGAGGCCTGGTGGTTTTAAAACAGGTTCCGGACCCGAAGAGATTCGGCGTGGCCAAGTTCGATAAGAAGGGCGGTGTTCTTAAGGTCATCGAAAAACCGAAGAACCCGCCTTCCAACTGGGCCGTGACCGGATTTTATCTCTACGACAACCGCGTCTTCGATATCATCAAGAACCTCAAACTATCCGCCCGCGGCGAATACGAGATAACCGACGTCAACAACTTCTACATTAACGAAGGCACGATGGACCACATCAAAGCCAAAAAATACTGGGTTGACGCCGGCACCTTCGAATCCCTCCATCTTGCCAATCTCCTCGTCCGCAAACACAAATAACCATTAACGACACGGGGTGTCGTTAATACCAAAATTTGTGGAGAACTCTGTTATTCCAAGACAACCTCCGGATCTACTCGAATGTCTTTTAAGTAGTTTTCTACGAGTTTCTGATAGTCATTATGGCTCTCAAAAATCTCCATTAGGGGCGCCATGTTTAATATGGATGGAAAGTTTTTTACCTTTAAATAGTCCAAATGACTACTCCATCGGTACGATTTTAAAAATTCTAGCGCCTTCTTAGGATTAGACATCTTGTTTTCCCTCCATTCCGGATACATTAGGTCCAATGGGTTAAAGTGTATATAAAAGGGTAAATGTAAAAAGTGAATTTCGTTAGTTACAGGTATATGTTTATATGGTCCCTGAAAAAGTGTGCCGACTCTTTCATGCTTTTGATTAAAGTATTTTGAATAACCCATACTCACTTTTTGCATGAATTGAGGGATTCCACTCTCTTTTTTCGGCGAAAGTAAAAGATGAAAATGATTTGGCATCAAGCAAAAAGCGAGTATATCTACTAACGTTTCTCTGTCTTTTTTCTCAGCTTCAGCTATTTTGCCGTTAGCGCCGTAATCACGGAATTTGTAATAATTTAACTCTGACCTCTCTTGGTCGTTAAATTCGTAGAGGTTATGTATGAAGCGAAAGTAATCCTGTTTATCCATAAATATCTGTCTTTTGTCGACACCTCTGTTTAAAACATGGTAGATTTCCATGGATCTAATATAACGACACCCCGTGTCGTTAGTCAACAAGTTATCCACAAGTTATTCTCTGGATTAGTGTTGACGATGGAGATTCGGTTTGATAAAAATAATAAAAAAGATTTTTGTCCGGTTGAATTTTTATAATCTGCCGCGATTTGATAGGAATGTCGAGTTCTATCCCTCCTGAATTTGGCGGTCCGAAATATATTTTATATAATTAAGTCGCGACAGGTTATCAGAACTCAACTCACAATGATAAACTGGAAAAATATTTTCAGGAGCTGGCGGGGCGTGCCAGTTTTAATTTTGGTCGTGTTGGTCGGTGCATGGCTTGTGTCCCAGTGGACTCCGTTGTTTAACTCCGAAGCACGAAAGATCAAAAAGTTGGCCGAAGAGTTGGAACGGCCATACAGAGAGGACAAATATGGCGGCAAAACACCGGAAGAGACATATGACCTCTTTATTTCCGCATTAAAGGCCGGAAATATTGAGTTGGCGAGTAGGTATTTTGTCATAGAAAAGCAAAAAACTTGGCTTAACACACTCGCGTCCTATAAAGAAAAAGACCTATTGAGTGAATTGGTTTTTGATTTAGAAAAAGCCCGAAAAGAATGGACTAAAGTAGAGTCTGAACAAGAAAATTTTGCACAATATGAAGCCAAACCAACTGTCGTAAATGAAAAAACCTTCGTCGAGTTAGACGGAAATAGCATAGAAGTTTTGCCAGGAAATTATTCTAATTTTACCCAATTCGAGAAATATCCAAGCGGAGTTTGGAAAATTTATGTACTGTAAAAGTTTCAAACATATTCTAAAAGGAGGGGCGCTTATTGGCGCCCTTTTGGTTGTGGGCAGTATGCCTGTTTTGGCTTACGATCAAAACAATACCCACCCCGCCCTGACAGATGAAATAGTTGATTTTTATAACCTTAATTTTCCTGACAAAAAGCTAAATAACGAAGAAAAACAGTGGCTTATTCAGGGGTCCATAGATGAGGATAACAATTTAAGATCGGTCTTTCATTTTTATGACCCTGTCCACGACAAAGGCATTCAATCTGTCTATACCGCGGGCTTGCCGATGGCCTCATCCAAAAAGTGGGCGCTTGCTGATAATATTCAGAGAAACTTCTATAACAGCCAGCAGACAGGTCTCGCCGCGTTATCGAACGCCCCGTCTGCCCATGATTTTTCGTACCAGAGAGCAATAGACGACTACTCAAAAGGAGACAGGAAAAGGGCGTTTTTTGCTTTTGGGCATGTTCTGCATCTTCTCGAGGATGCCGGTGTCCCGGACCACACGAGAAATGACGCGCACCCGGCGTTTATTCATGGAGAAGAAAGTCCTTATGAAGCCGCAATGGCGAAATGGGACCAGAAAAACTTTAGTATAGCAGGAGTATTGTTTAAAAATAAGGAAAAACCGGCAATTTTTTACACAATGGAAAGTTACTTTGACAGAGTCGCTAATTATTCGAATGGTTATTTTTATAGTAAAGATACGGTAAACAGTACTGAATACAAAAATCCAAAAATATCTAAAACAGAAAACTCGCCATGGAAAGACACAAAAGGTGGAACTATTTCCTATGTTAGCACAAGAGATAAAGATTTAAGCGACATTAAATTGGCATTTGCTAAAGTAAGATTTATTGGTAGCACATTAGAAATAACAGATAAGTCGCTGACAATCACGGTTAATAAGGAAATTAAGAAAGAAATCCTAGACGGTTATTGGGAAAAACTTTCGAAAGAGATAGTTCTAAACGGGGCCGGAGCGTTAAACCTATTTTTGAACGAGGCCGAGAGGGCGAAGGAGGAATATGCGAGAAAGCCCAAGGAAAAGATGAGTTTATGGGCGCAGCTGCTTGGTTTGGTGGGAATAGGAGACCCGACATTAACGACATCGGATGGCCAAGGGACATCCGATGTCGTTAATCCCACCGAGGGGTTGGTGACAGACACTAATAATGATGGTGACACCAATCTTTTACCCTTAGTGTCACCCAAGTTGTCACCATCACCATCTCTGTCACCAAGCGTGTCACCAAAGATAACTCCAAAGTCATCTCCGACACCAAAACCTTCGGCCACTCCCAAGGCCACCCCGAAACCATCAACAAGCCCAACCCCAAAACCAGTTGCCGAAAAGAAAGGCAAAACATCCGGCAAGGTGGTCATCAATGAGGTTGCCTGGGCCGGAACAGAGGCATCAATAGCGGACGAGTGGATCGAACTCTATAACACTGAAGATTATGATGTGGATTTAAGCGGCTGGACACTGAAAGCCGAAGACGGAACACCAGATATCGCCATCGAAGAAGGCAAGATAATCAAGGCCCAAAGTTACTTTTTACTTGAGAGAACCAATGACACGACAGTAAACACGATTCCATCTGATCAGATATATACGGGCGCTCTGGGGAATGAGGGTGAATTTTTGCGGCTTACCGACACGGCGGGAACGGTCGTTGATACTGTGGGAAGTAGCGGCGGAGCGTGGCCAGCCGGCAGTTCTGCCGGCAAAATATCAATGGAGAAAACCGCCTCGGGCGGATGGAAAAACTTCGGCGGCAACCCGTCGGCCAAAGATGCCAACGGAAACTTTATTAATGGAACACCCAGAGCCGCCAATAGCACGACCGTGATGACATTTAGTTCCGGTGGCGGAGGCGGAGGTTCAAGTTCGTCACCGACACCCACTCCAACCCCGACACCATCACCATCAGTGACACCTACTCCGTCACCAACACCAGGACCGACAGAGAAGATCAACATTAACACAGCAAGCAAGGAACAATTAATAACTCTCCCTGGCATCGGCGAAGTCAAATCGCAAGCGATTATTGACTACCGAACGACCAATGGTCCCTTCGCAAAAATAGAAGATATTCAGAATGTGAGCGGCATTGGTCCAGTTACATTCAACAACATAAAAGACCTGATAA
Source organism: uncultured Candidatus Saccharibacteria bacterium (assembly GCA_964521925.1). Classification (GTDB taxonomy): domain Bacteria; phylum Patescibacteriota; class Minisyncoccia; order 2-02-FULL-40-12; family GWA2-44-9; genus JACPAB01. The sequence goes on from CAZFTW010000020.1 coordinate 8,135, forward strand.
CAGTGGGTAATACGGTATTAAACCCCTCAGTCATCACCAATCTTGCCGCCGCCCACAACTCACCCACAATAACTGCTACCTGGACCGCCCCCGACCCGGGCGATTACCCAATAGCCAGCTTGAGCTATGACCTGCGCTACTCGTCCACCATTTTTAGTGAGGCCGCGAGCGCGAGCTGGTGGTCTGCCGCCTCGGTAGTGGCCAGTTCAAGCTTACCAGCTGTCGGTGAGGAGGGGGCGTCTCAAAGCGCCTCTTTTGATATCATTTCTTATGACCAGAAGTGGTATTTCGCCTTGAAAACAGGCCTGTCAGATATTTCGAACATTGCCACGGTTAGCTTTCCGACTGCGATAGACGACAGCGCTTGGGCGATGTTTGGCAAAGACCAGTACCATACTTCCTTGGCAAATGTTGCCGGTCCCGCCGGGCCGTCGCCGACAGTTAGCGAGTTTACAATCGGCCCTGACGACCCGCTAAGCGAGTTTGACAATGTTTTCCGTTCCGAACAAATTTCCGCTCCCTGCGGCAACGGCGGGGATAGTATCCGCATTTACGACCACGCGCAAAATTCTCAAGGCGCTTTTCCTTGCGCCGGAGGGGGTGGAACTTGGAGCGGTTATTTTAACACCAGTTTTAACGACACCATTTTCACTCAATTTGAGCAGGTAGGAACTTTGCCATGCGGGACGTTTGACGAGTGTAAAATCAAACCAACCACCTTGTCCATCAGGCAGGTAGTTTTAAGAGCCGATGGCTGGACGCCGCCCCCGACTTGGAGCGGCGGTCAGCCGGTGGCCGACGCCGACGGCAATATCTATTTTGGCGCGACGGACGGCTCGTCTTACAAACTCGTAAAACTCAACAAAAATGGCGTAAAACAATGGGAATATGCATCTAATGTCAGCATTGGCACGCCAGCGGTTTTGTCCGATGGCGTAGTGTATTTTGGCCGCATTGGCGCCGGCGGTGTCTTAGCTTTCACGGCGCTAAACGAAGACGGCTCCAAGAAATGGGATTACGATAACGCAAGCACTGTCCAGTCAGTTACCGTGTCATCAAAAGGCGAGCCGCATTTCACTTATTCAAGCGGCGCCGATAAACTCACCATCTTAAATACCGACGGCTCCGAAAAAATTACCTCGATAAGCGCCTCCGGTCTCGCCGGTTTTGCGCCGGTCATACTGGACAGCGGCACGATAATAACGGCGAGCAAGGTGAGCGGAAATCAATTCGTCACCGCTTATTCCAGCGAAGGAACCCAACTTTGGCAAGTATTCTATACCGGCGCTAACGGCAACACCCCGGCAAACCCATCCTATGACCAAGCGACAGGCAAAACCTACTCCGCCGCCGGGTCGAAAATTTTTAATATTCCTTCGGACGGGTCGGTTTTGAATGCCAGTTTGATCGATTTTTCAGGCATAGCCGCCACCATGGTCGCTATTACCCCGACCAAGCTTCTGGTCGGTTTCGATTACACCTGGTCCGCTCCCGCCTCCGGTTCCAAGCTCTTCGCCCTGAACAAATCAGACCTTACGACCAGCTGGTCGTTCCAGGCCGAGGGGAAGATAAATAGCCAGATCGCGGTGGACCAGGACGGGAATGCCTACTTTTCGACCCAATCGGGGCATTTATACAGCGTGGATGCCAATGGGAGCCAAAACTGGCATATCTCGGTTGGAGCCAATTCGACCATTTCCCCGATA
>CAZFTW010000020.1:9850-11198 GCA_964521925.1 uncultured Candidatus Saccharibacteria bacterium
TTTACATTTGCCGAAGGCATTCGAAATCTCTACTACGGGGTTACTACCTTATTCCTCGGTCCTATTCTAGGGCCGAGAGTAAGATAATAAGTTATTTAGTTAACTCTAAGATTCTTTTTCTAGTCTCAATTATTAAATTTTGGATCTCTTCCGCTTTTTCTGGTTTCTCGTCTATTAATGACTTCAACTCTAAAGACAACATCTCCACAACTTCTTTTTGTTGCCAATGTGTGTCTTTCCCCTCAATTTTTGGTTCTTGGTTTTCCATGGTTGTTCATTTTTATTACACACTACCCCGGCACCAATCTTATCCGCTGACCGCCATTCAGAAAGGGGGCGGGATTGGTGTGGGGTAAGTGTTTGTAGCCAATCGCTACGCTCTTGGACAAACACTTAATTATCCACAATTTGACCTATTGCGGGCGTTTATGGGGCATTCTATAATAACTCATGAGGCGGTGAATAACGGCCTCAAAGAAATTGAAACAAATTGACTTTTTAAGCGGAGTTTTGTAAGCTTACCAAGCGCGAAAATCTAATGTTTTCGCGGTTTTCTCCCGATTTTGTCCGCTTCGCGGAAACAAAATCGAGGATCCTCGATTTCTTAATCAAATCAAAGATTTGAAAGAAATCGGGACAGTAGGTAGTATGGGCTTTCGATCTTTGCCGTAAATCGCGGGTGCGAAAACGGTAAAGATGGGAAGTCCAGGACAGGACTTTGACAACAAGGAAGCAAGAAAAAAATGAAGCAATGATTGTAATGGGTTTAGTTAAATTTTGGTATCCACCTCTGGAATGGGTTTGGTCGAATAAGGCCCGGACCGGAGTTAAGTGGGAAGTAAGGAATTCGGTTAGTAATCATTCCTGTTCTATAATTGGTAGCTTATCCTCAATGAGTGGTAACGCCGTTATAAGCAGGGGTAAACAAAAATTAAAATGGCTAATTTAAGCAAAAGAGCCGAAGCAGTCATAAGAGCTGTAACGGTTCTCACAGCGGTAGCGACAGTTCTGTCGTTATCAGGAGTTGCGTACCTTGCCCCGAACTGGGCGCATGCGGCAACCCCAGCTGATTATGGCCTTAAGGAAGGCGACACGATCAGCGCAGCCGGTTCTGACGATCCGGATGTATATATCGTCAACGAGATGGGATACAAGAGATTGTTCTTGAATCCCGCGATCTTCGGACTCTACGGTCACCTTGGCGGATTCGCCGCGGTGAAGAATGTTTCTCCGGCAACGAGAGATGCGTTTCCAACCTCCGGATTATTCCGAGTTGACGGAGACGAGAAGGTATACGGATTGGAATCAACGGGAGAAGACGTAGCCAACCTCCGATGGGTTAACACCT
>CAZFTW010000021.1:0-10931 GCA_964521925.1 uncultured Candidatus Saccharibacteria bacterium
CCGCTTCTCCTTCACCATACTACTGTATGGCTCAGTCGAATGCTCGCTTTTGCCTCGACCTCGGAAAACACAGCAGGTTTTTATAAAGACATAAGCGAAGAATAGGCCGATTTTACAGACCCGCAACAGGCGGGCTTGGTGTCCACGCCGGAGTAGGAATATATTGCCATACAGATAGACAGGCTCTCAGTCTGACAAGCTTTATTAGTCTCGCAGTGTTTGAAAACGGCAGGCTGGACCCGCCGTGGTGACTTGGAGTGGTTTCCTGGCGGTGCTTTAGCCCGCCGAGGAACTCTGTAGGACTAGTAGAGATTGCCGCTGGAGCAATCGGAACGGGCTGGAAAACTGGCCTATTTTGAGCGACTATCCACAGGCCTCTTGATTTTCCCGCATAAAACCTCGATAATTGAAAAATAAGCAAGGAATTCTAACGGTCGATTAGGATTAAAGTTAGTAATTAGCGAATAGCGAATAGCCACTAGTAAAAAACTAGTCGCTAAGTACTAGTCGCTAAGCACTATTATTATGCCAGTAAAAAAGGCAGAGCTAGCAGCCCGAATAGCGGAAAAAATGGGGGCGACCAAAAAGCAGGGCGTCGAGTGGTTGGACGCTTTTGTGGACGAGGTCACCAAGGTCATGCGTTCGGGTGATAAAGTAAATATTACCGGTTTCGGTATCTTCAAGGTCGCGGACAGAAAAGCCCGAGAGGGAATAAATCCGAGGACCGGAGAGAAGATACAGATCAAGGCATCCAAAAAGCCGAAATTCACAGCCGGTAAATTATTGAAAGAAGCCATCAAATAAGATAATACTCCGGATCCGGAATGTTATTGAAACTTAAACCCCGCTGTGAGGCGGGGTTTGGCTTCTGGTTCACGCTTCCAGATAACGCCGGAGTTGGTCTTTTTGCTCCATGATCGCCTGATATCCTATATTCTCCATCTCTTTCATTTGATCAGGGGTGAAATTGTGGAGCCTGACATGGGGCACACGCCTCATCAGTTCAGGGCTCAAGCGAAGGTAGAAGATCTCCGGCAGTTCGGGATTGCTTCTCCGCTCAAGCTCGTAGTACTCTATCTTCTTTTGAGTACAGCGATCACGCATGATGTCGAAAGAACGGCTAAGGTCGGAAATCCATTCCCGCGGCGCCGGTTCCGAAGTAAGAGGCGGCCAGTAATCGAACCTGACTGCCTTTCGATAATGTTTCATCTGGCGGATAGGGAAGTCGGTCCAAACTTCGCCATCGACGGTATCTATCCCGTCAATCTTGATGAACGGGAACTTTCCGGGGAGCCGCGCGGAAGCAAGAAGGATGTTTATCCAACGCTTTCTGTGCTCGGGGTTATCGGAATCACTGTTCAGGGGATGGTGGTTATAGAAGACCACTTCGCCCGGCTTGCTGACATCGGCAACAATGATGCCCAACCGGATCGGAGAATTAAATATCGCGCGAAAATCCAATTCGCTGCCAAGGAGGTTTCTTAAAGGGCCCGGCGAAAGATGCGATTCGCTATGCACCAATTCGTTGCCGACCATTGCGTCAATAGCCAGCAGGGTTGCCAGGCCGGCAAGCCCCCCAATTGCCTTTTTCCCTTTTGAGAGCTTGTGGTCAAACAGGATCAGGGCACCGAGACCAATCGTAGCAATCCCAAGGGCGGCGAGTTTTATCTTCAACCCCCTTCGAAAACTGAAGATCTGGTCCGGCGACAGATCGCCGATCACCTTGACGGCTTTATGGGACGAATTTTCATCCCACCCGATAAAGGCAGAGCCGGCCATAGCGCCGGACGAACTTGCAATTATTTCATCGGGCCTTGGCAAACCAAGCTCGTACCAGGCATTAAGCGCTCCCATGTGCAAAGGCAGGCGCGGAATACTGCCGGGCAAGTTGATGATCAGATCGAGCCTTTCGTTCATAACACCCTCTTGTCAACGAACGATTTGATACCCATATAATGCTACTTGTTTAACCTCTCGTCAATCAAAAACCCCGTTTAGGGGGTTTACTCGGCCAGCTTGTGGTCACGGAGGAAATCTCTGATGTCCTCCGAAGAAATGACATAAACGAAATTGAACATATATGAAGCGGAAATGTGCATTCCCAGGACTTCGCCTTTTTTGTTGAACATCGGTCCTCCGGAAAAACCGGGCTCGACTTTTCCGAGAACCCGGTAGAGCCTCCTTACGCCGTTCTGGTTCACGGCCAGCTTTTCTATCTTTGCCACCATTGTTCCGGGGAAGGTGAAGTCGATCAAATCACTCTGGCCGTCACCAGAGTATCCGCTTATGAAAACCTGCTCGTTCAACTCGACCATATCGGTCAGCTTGTGCGGTTCGGTCAACATTACAAGCGGATTCCTTACCAGCCGCCCCTCGGCATTCAGGATCTGGGGATTGGCCAGCAGGAATTCCAAAGTGCTTGGCTCCGGCTTCAGTGCCAGAATGTCCCTTGTCGAACCCACATCAATTGCCACCAGGGTCAGGGGGAAATCCATGGTAATGCTTCCCACTATGATCCTTCCTCTAAAAGTATATTCATAGTCGATTCCCTGTGGGATGCCGTTATTCAGCTCAAAATCCAAACCATGGCTTTTGAGCAAGCTCACGCTATCCATTATGAGGTGTCCCGCCGTCAGCACATACGTTCCGACCACAAAGCCGGTTGAGGTATAAGTTGCGGGAAGTAATGGGTCTCCTTCCGATACCGGACCCTTTCTCTGAAAGTGGGCCACGAGGTATATCTTCTTTTCCTGGGCCCGATAAACGCTGTCCGGAAGAGGGGACGGCGCTATCAAAAATCTTCCCAAAGAACTTGTCTCTTTGGTTTGGTTTCTCTGGGCTTCGGCTGTCGCCGGAACCAGTTGTAAAAGAAACAAAAATAGAAGCAATACGGCGCTTTTTGCCATTTGTCTTCCTTTTTAACGAAACTTGAGCTAATGATAGGAATATTGAGAACAAACGTCAATTATGATAAAATTCATGCCAGATAATGCGGGTATAGTATAGCAGTAGTACGATTCCCTTCCAAGGAATAGGCACGGGCGCAAATCCCGTTACCCGCTCAAATGAACTATTACGAAATAAAAACCAGGTCGTTAGTTAAAACTGTTATCTGGCGAATCCTTGCTACTCTTATTACCTGGGGTGTGGTTTATTTTTTTACTCGTCAGCTAACCGATTCTCTTAAAATAACTCTCGTTGCGGCTTTTCTTAGTATGTTTGCCTACTATATTCACGAGAGATTTTGGAATAAAATTAAATGGGGTAAAGATAAGTAGACAAAAATAAAAATCCTTTCTTGGGAAAGTAAAATCCCCTTATTGGGGATTTGGGTGCTCGAGTATTCTCTGCAGTTCCGCTTCGACTGCCGGAGAGAACTCCACTTTTTCTCTTTCGGAATATATTCTATCGACTATTCTCCGGACCATCGGGCCGGCGACCCAGCCGCCCGTGACCTGCATGTCGGCCCGGCCGCTGACTTTAGCCATGTATTCCGGAAGTTCGATGACCCGGTAGTCGTCCATGCCGAACCGGACGGCTATGACCAGTTCCGGCGTCCCGCACCATATGGAGACATCCTTGGGTCCGTTGGAAGTTCCGGTCTTGCAGGCAACCTGCTGTTCGATGTCCCGCATTGATATCTTGGCGGTTCCAACCTTGGTGACTGCTCTCATCAACGCGAGCATCTTGTTCGACGTATCTTCGGACAGGACCCTTTTTGATAACGCCTCTTCCGGCTGGTAAATAACCTCTTCGCCGTAAGTGCTTCTGATCTCGGAGACCAGAGTCGGCCGAAGGTAAACTCCGCCCCGGAAGAAAACGGCGTAGGCATTCGCCAGCTCAAGAAGATTTACGTCAGAGGCGCCAATCGCTGTGGGCAAAAGGGGAACCAGTCCGCCTTTTATTTCGAAACCGGGTTGTTTGAGCCAGATCTCGCCGTCAGAATCCCTGACCATGCCCGGATTGCCGTGGATGCCCATGTCATTGGCCAGCTGGACTATCGGTTTCATGCCTATCTCGCGGGCCAAGTTAAGCGTCGGCAGGTTTACCGAACGGATAAGACCGGTGGCAAGAGGAATGTAGCCGTAAGGCACGGGGTTGTCTTCATGGAAGTTCTGCGGTGCCCAGGCCTTGCCGTTAGCGCCTCGCATTCTGAAGGGGCAGTTGCATATCTTGTCGAAGAAGTCCTTATGGAGATATTCGATTGCCGCCGCGTAGGTGAGTGGTTTGAAACCGGAACCAGGCGAACGGGACGCCATGACCCTGTTGTATTGGGTCTCGTTGAAGTCGTTGCCGCCGGAGAGCGCAAGTACTCTGCCTGTCCTGACATCAATGGCAATGAAAGCGCCGTTCAACCTGTCCTGGCTATTTTTCCCTTCGTTCAGGAGCGCCAATTGGGTCTCGAATTCCTCCGACGCAATGCGCTGGATCTTCGGGTCAAATGTGGTGTAGATCCGGAGCCCGCCGTAGTGGGAAAGTTCTTCCTCCGTATATCCCCGACCCAGCAAAAGTTCCTTAACCAGGCGATTGCCGTAGCCATAGTCGGGGTTTTTCAGCGGCGTCAAGTGGAATTCCATGTCCGGAGGATCTTTTTTGTTGAAAACAACGTTTTCGTATTCCTCCGCGGTTATATGGCCATCGTCCAGCATTCTTTCCAGGACCCAGTTATATCTGTCGCGGGCATTGGCTATCCTCAAAACCTCTATATCCCGCTCGGCCTCATCCGCCTCGGGGCGGAGATGAAAAATAGGGCAATAGAGAGCGGGGGATTTGTTCAAGCTGACAAGAATCGCTATCTCCCGCAAGCTTAACTTATCCTGCCTGATGTCTTTGCCGAAATAGCGCCTCGCCGCCTCCGCCACGCCGTGGGCGCTGTGGCCCAGGTATATCCGATTCAGATAGTTCTCCAGGATCTTCTCCCGCGGATACTTTTTAGCAACCTGTATGGCTATCCGCGCCTCTTTGATCTTTCTCGAGACGGTTTGTTCTCTTGTCCCGAACTCCGGTATTTCTTCGGAGTAAACAAGTCTTGTGTTCTGCTGGTCGATAGTACTCGCTCCGCTGTAGGCCCTATTCCAGACCTTTATGCCTCTGGAGCGGAGAAAGTTTCCTATCCCAGCCGAAACTATGGCTTGGATATCCACCCCCGGATGGCTGTAGAACCTTTTGTCTTCAGCAGACATGAACGCCTTCTGCAGGAGCTCGGGCACCTCATCGAGCCGGACAGGATCCCGTATTTCCTCAAAAAAGAATCTGCCGGTTATGGCTCCGTCACTCGCGTAAATGTAGGAAGCGCTCTTGAACGTCGCATGCGCCATTCTGTCGAGATCTATCGGCTGGCCATTAGAATTTTTCAGGTCGTCGGTATAGTGGAACACGTAGTAATACGCTGCCCCTATTTCCGCAATGACTGTCAGGAAAAAGGCCAGGAAGGTGTTTCGCAGCCAGCGGCGACGCTTGATCACGAATATCCAGTATTCTCTTGTGAACCCCTTGGGAAGCAGGTCCAGCAGTTCTCTCGACTTGGACAAGAACAACCTCATCTGGCTTCCTTTCAGTTTTCAACGATCAGATACGCTAATATGTAGCATAACTGGGCGAAAGCGCAAATCAAAATTTGTTCTTCACAACCCCCAATTTTTATAGTAAAATAGGTAAGTTATTGTAAGCGATGCCCCCGTAGTTCAATGGATAGAACAGGAGACTTCTAAGCTCTAGATGTAGGTCCGATTCCTACCGGGGGCACATGGCAAAACATATTTGGATTTTTCTTTCTGCATTCGGAGTTTGGTTCGCAACGCTTTCCTGGATTCAAGAAATGCTCACGAGGGGATTTTGGTGGAAAGGATCTTTGGCCGTTTTGTTTGGATTTATTCTGTATAAGTTAGTAATTAAAAAGGTTTAGTTGTATCGGGCTGGCGTATGACGGTGGTACGACTGCTTTGGGAGCAGTTAGACTGGGTTCGACTCCCAGCAGCCCGACTGAATGAAATGAAGGAGGGATGAAACAAGCAAACTGCTTTGCTTGCGTTGGGAGTCGAAAGGCGGAGCGATATTATTTTCGCAAATGGCGAAAATAATCGCGAGCCAAGCCTATGGCCGAGCCGTCGGAAGACGGCGAGAGTTGGAGGCGACTCCCAGCAGCCCGACAATTTAGAACTTTCCGAATCTGAAAGTTTTTTCTAAACTAGCTCTCTAAAACGAAAAAACCAGGCGCAAGACCTGGCGAAGTAACTTACTTACAATATACACCCCATAAAACAAAAGGTCAACGAGTGTTGATAAGATCATTGACTTTTCACATACCATTTGCTATTCTTACATCATAAACGGCTTCGGCCTCGAAACACCCGCAAGGGCGTTTCAGACTTTTAGGGCTTAAAGTGCTTTTACTGTCTTATCCAGTTTACTGAATTGGTCTTCGGATAGAGTGGCTATTTTATCTAAAAATCTCTTACCGTCTATTAAGCGTAGTTGGGATAAGATAACCCTGCGTTCTATTTTATCTCCCAAATCAATCGGAAAATAGTATTTCCCTGTTTTTGATTTTGTGGTGATTGGTAGAACCCAACAAACATCGTTATTAACAGCGTTATTGAGCAAGCTCTTCCTCTTCTAACTATTCAACAAAGGTTATATTTTGTACACTTATATTGATGAGCAAAAAATCGGGATTCTCCACTATAATTTTATTGGTCATTACGGTTATTATCACTCTGTTTCTTGCGGGGGCTTTACTTTTTCAGAAGCGGGACGCCAACGCGCAGTCCTCGCTTGATGCTCTTCAAATAAACTTCGGATCGCCGTCCGCGATTTTGCCGTTAGACAGAGCTTTGCGGCACCGCGTCAGTGTCAAAAACACAGGCGCCAATTCTCTCGCGATTGATTTCCGCATTTTCGTAAAAGACACGAATCAAGAAATTGTCGCCTGGCCCCAGCCGCAAACTTTGTATTTGGGGCCAGGCGAAGAAAAAATCGCCAAAACATTTCTTGACGAAATGTGGGGGAGGTTGGATCGCAACGCGCCCGGCGAATATACAAGAAATGTGGAATGGACCTTTATTGACCGGGCGACGGGAGCAAGCCGTAAAGATACCGTGGCGTATCGCTATACCGTTTTGCCTTACGACAAGATCGCGGGAGACCTAAAAATAAACGGCAAAGTAATCGACGCGAAACAAAAGCCGGTTCGCGACGTCTCTGTTTCTCTTTCCACCGGACCCGGCGGGTGGAGCGCGTTTGCGAAAACCGGCTCGGACGGCAGTTTTAGCTTTGCCGGCGTCCCGCGAAGAAACGATTGGGTTCTGGAAGCAAAGAGCGCGGGAGGACGGGCCTTCGCGGCCGTTGAATCAAATAAAACAGCTTACACTTTGACTTTGCGAAAACCGATCGCTTCGGCGTCTTACAAAGTCGTAAAAACCGAGAAAACGGAAATCGGTTTTTTTGACGGCGACGTTGACGCTGACGAACGATACGCGCTTCTCATCAATGGCATGGAGAATTGGCGCAATTTCGATCTTAAATCAAGATCAAAACTCTATCTCTACACTTTGGACGGAGAATTGAAATGGACTTATGATATGGGTTGGGAAGGATGGGACGCCTCGCTCTCCCGAGACGGGAAATACGCCTCTTTCGTCACCTCGGGCTCGACCAGAAATCTCGGCGTGATCGACACGGCTTCCGGCAAACCACTTTGGGTGAAAAACGCCGGGGAGTTTAAACCGTTGGGGAATTTTCGCGAAGTGGACAGTCGAGAGATGCAGATTTCTTCAAGCGGCAAATATGTCGGGTTAGGGTCTGCCGACGGAACGATTTTTCTTCTTGAATTATCAACCGGAAGACAGCTCTGGGCGAAGTTCTTGAACGGCCAAGTACGGGGAATTATTTTTGACAAAAACGACGAGTTTGTATATGCGGGGTCGGGAGACGGCAATGCCTACAAACTGAATATAAAAGACGGCTCTGTTGTCTGGAAGGCGGATATCGGCTCCTGGCCGTTCGGATTTAAATTTTCTTCCGATGAATCATTGCTTGCCGCCGGCGGAAAATTCGGCGAAGCAACGGTTATTGAAACCAAAAGCGGCAAGAAACTATGGCAGTCGGATCAGGCGGGAGCTGTCACTTGGCTTGATCTCTCCCCGGACGGCAAATATCTTGTCGCCGGCGGAGGCGGACAGAGCGCGACTACACTCTTTGAAGCCCGGACCGGCAAGAAGCTTTGGAAGATCAACGAGTTTTCTCATCAGGGCAAATTCTCGGCTGACGGAAAATTTCTTATCATGGGCGATCATGATTTAAAGATTATTGATATAAACGGCAATGAACTCCAAACTATTCAGCCAGCGGGGTACCAGTCGGGGCAGGGTTTGTTTTCCTATCTTTCAAAGAACGGCCAGAATATCATTTTTGCCGGTCGAGATATTGATCCCGGAGCGGTGAGCATTGTTTTTGCCCGGGGCGCGGTGAAATCTCTTGCCGTCGAAGAGGATGAAGAGATATCAGTCGCCAGCCAGCCGCCAAAACCAACCAGCACCCCTACGCCCGCGGAAAAAACATTAGAAACCAAACCCTCGATCCAGCCGGAACCGCCCCTGCCGCCCCAAGCGCCGCAGCCGGAAACATTGCCAAAGCAACCGGGCGATTTCTTTTGGCGGTTTAAAAACTTGCTGAAGTCCATTTTTGGATTTTGGCGATAACGTAGATAGGGCTGTGCCAAGTAGTGAAAGTTCGAGATACAATTTGTAAAGCAAATTGTTAATGGCATAGCCAACTCGAATTTCTACTACCTGGTTGTGGATAATTCAACTCGATTGTACATGATATGATAAAAGTGCTGTATGAATTTTAAATCAAAACCGATGATTCTCATCTTCGTCGTTATAGCGATAATTGCGGCGGCGGCCGGTTTTTGGTACTTTGGCGGCAGGATCCCACTTACTGATAAGGGAGGAGAAGATAGAGAAGAAAAAGGCGCGGCCGTTGAAGTTAAAGAGGGCTTGGGCGCAGAGGCGTTTGAGAAATCCAATAATCCCTTGTCCAACGAACTCCCCGAAACAAATCCTTTTAATGTTGACACCAACCCTTTTAAATAAACTAAGTCCCGTTAGAAGTCGCCCTAACGGGTTAAACGGATGAATCCCGTTAGAAATTAATTACGCTTCAAATATAGAGTATGATTAAAATAATAATTACGTTAAGCAGGATATTTCTAACGGGATGAAATATAAAATAAATAACAATAGTTGTTCTGCGCATCCCGTTAGAAGCCGCGAGGGCTCACAGCGCGCCTCTGCTTCTAACGGGACGCATAAACCGGTCGTTACCGGACTACGCAGTAGCGGCTTCTAAACGGGATGAATAACCACCAAATCGAAAAATCGGAAACGCTTAGTGGCGAAGAAAAGAGATATCTTACTCGGATGCTTTACGGATCAATTGGAATTTCCGCCGCCCTTGTCTTCTTTTTGGCCCTTTATTGGAGCTTGCGTATTAACTCGAACATCTCAAGTTTTATGGCCAACACCTATGATCAGCTGCTCTACTTCTGGCCATATGTTATCTTAACTTTTGCGGCGGTCATTCTTTTCGGGATCAATGCGGCGCTCTTTATGTATCGTTGGAGAAAATTCGGCCCGCCCAAACTGAAGAAGCAAGGCGCGACGGGCGCAGGATCGTTTGTTGGTGTTGCCGCTTCGGCCTGTCCCGTGTGCGGTTCGGCATTGCTTTCGGCCATTGGTATTGCCGGCGGACTGGCCGCCTTTCCTTTAGGCGGGTTGGAACTTAAGGCCCTTTCTGTCGGCTTCTTGGCATTGCCCATTTGGCTTACCCGGCGCGATATCAAAAAATTTGAGTGCGGTGACGGGACGTGCCCCATACCTAATGACCACACTTACAAAGAAAGTGACCGGCTTGGGCTTATATCCTTCATGACGACAGTTGTTGTGCTTGGTTTTGTAAGTTGGAATATGCTTAAGACCGAGCCGGTAATTGCTAAGGCCTTGAGCGGCGGCAGTGTTTCTCAAACCGGCAACCGGCTTATTGACGAAGTAACAGCAAAAGTTCTGCCGGAGAAAGGATTCCAGAGCAAAATTACGCTTGGTGATAGTATAGTGAAATTGGCGCAAAACGGCGTGATCGACCGCGAAAAGTTCTTGGCGATATATCAGGACCCCGAAGGAGTCGCTTTGCGACCCTACGGGGCAGGCCGCGGAGGCCTTCCTTCTGAATTAAAAGATGTTCTCGATAATGCATCTTCAAAGCCGATTCTTCTTACCAGACAAAATGCTAACTACTATGTGAATCTCTTATGGCCGCTAGGGCTCGCAAACTACATGTCGTCAAATAAAGAAAGCCCTATCAACGGCAAATCCCTCTTTAACTTTGCTTCCACCGGCGGCTGGGACTTGGGCAAAGAGGAGAACGGCGGCGCGTATTTCAACAAATTCAAAATCGTTGAGCTGACGCCGGAACAAGAGGCATTAGCCACAAAAATCGCTCAAAATACTTACCGGCCGTGCTGCAACAACTCAACTTTTTATCAGGATTGCAATCACGGGTCGGCGTTGCTTGGGCTTCTTCAGTTTGGAGCAGCGCAAGGGCTTTCCGAAGCCGAATTGTACCGCGAAGTCCTTGCCTTTAATTCTTTCTGGTTTCCACAAAATTACATCCAGACCGCCCTCTACCTCAAGGCGGTAAAGAATACTAACTGGGAAAAAGTTGATCCGAAAGAGGTTATGGGTAAGGTTTATTCAAGCGCAAACGGAGCAGGTCTTGTCGCGGCTAAGATAAACGAACTCGGACTTGTGCCGCAACAACGAGGAGACGGGAGCTGCGGTGTATAAAATTGCACATGGAAAACAATCAACAAAAAATTTATACCTGCCCGATGCATCCGGAAATTAGACGGGACACGCCGGGCATATGCCCTG
>CAZFTW010000022.1:0-10699 GCA_964521925.1 uncultured Candidatus Saccharibacteria bacterium
TGCTTAGAGGGCGGGGTAACTTTTTGTAGCCAATCGCTGCGCGATTGGACAAAAATTTATTTAATTCCTAAATATTCGTTTATTTTCGGCTTATCAAAACCGACGACTATCTTGCCGTCTATATCAATCACCGGCACGCCGAGCTGTCCCGACTTCTTGACCATTTCTTCCCTGCTCGGAATATTGGTCATGACATCATGTTCGGTATATTCAATATTTTTTGACTTGAAATATTCCTTCGCCATTTTGCAGTAAGCGCAATAGGGAGTCGTATAAATAATTACTTTGCTCATAGGACCCAATTATAACACCGGATTTCAAAAAATCACAAATGAATCCCGTTAGAAGCCGCGAGGGCTCGCAGCGCGCTTCTGCTTCTAACGGGATGAATTGCCGAAATTGAATTTCCGTGGTATCATAAATCAATTGTTTTTTGAAAGGACACGCCCATGATGAGACCAGCAGCTGTAGCTGTCGTTTTGGCTCTGTTGTTTGGTCAGCCGATGCTTGGCCAAGCACCCGAAATACAGGTGGATCCCAGCACCGGCGAATTCATCATGAAGACCGTGCTGGAAAAAACCAGAGAGAACGAGCCCCTGAAAAGAGCGGCGCTCACTTACAAACGGATCTATGATGTTTACAACCTGAACGAAAGAGAACAGGTGATAAACAGGGATAAAGAAGAGGTTGTTCTGATCGAGCCAGGCGGCAGAGAGCGTCTGATCGAAAGGAACGGCCAACCGGTCAGAGGTGGAGCCGTATCAGGCCAGAAATTCAACCTGCTTAGGGTTTTTGAGGCACTGATGAAACTCCACAGCTTCAGCATCATCAGAATAGAGCTGATGGAGGACAGGCCCAGCTACGTCATCAACTTCAAGCCCAAACCGAATCAAAAGAGTTCCGGGGACGTCGAGAACGTCATTGTCCGCTCGGAAGGCGTGATGTATGTGGACATCGAAAAATTCTACATCAAGCATCTTTCTGCCCGGATGATGAGGCCCTACTCTCCGTGGCGGGCTCTGGGCGGGTTCAATCTCAGCCGGGCCGATATTGAGATGGTCCAGGAAGAATTCGGCGACATCGTCGTAATGAGGTCCGTGGTCATCACAGACCGATACTGGTCGTTGACAAGAGGCACAGTCTTCGAGAAGCAGACCTACACCTACAAGGACTACCAACAGACCCAATCGAGGTAGTTCCAGGGGACGCACGCGTCCCCTTTTAAATAATGAGCAATATAAATTTCGGAATTGTTAAAAAAGACAGAAAAACCAAAGCCCGTCTGGGTGTTTTAAAGACGCCTCACGGCAAGATAGAGACCCCCTCTTACGTAATAGTCGCTACCCACGCGGCAGTAAGGTCGTTGAAATCTTCGGACATCAAGAAGACCAAAACCCAGGTCGTTATATCGAACACCTATCATCTCTGGGACCCCGCCCTTGCACGCAAGAACGGGGCAAGCAAAGCCTCTAAAAAGTTAGATACATTTCTTATTCAACGATTGGGCTTGAGGATTCCTACCATGACCGATAGCGGCGGTTTCCAGGTGTTCTCGCTCGGATTCGGCAATAAGTTTAGGGTCGGTAAAATACTGAGAAAAAATACGCGCCCCGTTAGAAGTAGGTCGCCCTTGGCGACCTCAAGTTCTAATGGGGTAAAGATAACAAAAGACGGCGTTTATTTTATGCTCGGTGGAAAGAAAAAGTTTCTCGGGCCGGAGTTGTCCATTAAACTCCAGGAAAAGCTTGGAGCGGATATAATATTCGCTTTTGACGAGTGCACCTCCCCCTTGGACAGCTACGCATACAATAAAAAGGCGTTGGAAAGAACCCATCGCTGGGCAAGAAAGTGCCTGTCGGTCCGAAAAAGAAAAGACCAGCTTTTGTTCGGAATAGTCCAGGGCGGAAGGTTCAAAGACCTCCGCATCCGGAGCGCCAAATTTATCGGTTCTTTGCCGTTCGAGGGAGTCGGCATAGGCGGTTCATTCGGAAAAGAAGAGATGGTAAAAACGCTGAAGTGGATAGTCCCAAACCTCCCGGAAGAAAAGCCCCGGCATCTTTTGGGCATAGGAAGAGTGGAGGACGTCTTTAATGCCGTGGAAAACGGCATAGACCTGTTCGACTGCGTGATACCCACCAGAGAAGCCCGCCACGGACGCTTATGGACCGACCGCGGCCCGACAAAAGACAAGGCAAAAGATCCGCGTTTAGCGACCATTCATAATATTTTATTTTTCAACAACTTGCTTGAGGAAATACGAAAGTCTATAAAAAGAGGCAGATTTCTCGAGTTTAAGCGCTCTTACCTAAAGAGGTTCTCTTCTTAGAAAATACGTAGAGATAAAGTATATCCAATATTCCGGCCGTATTCAGGACCAAAATGAATACGAACCACTTTTTATGCCCCAACCGGGCCGCCCGCCACAAAGCCAGGCCTTTCCAAAAAAGAGACCAGGCCGCAAACAAAATTATAAACACCAGGAAGACCGGGCCAAAAATCGCATTTTCCATATATCAGATATTATCCCTGATCTCTTTCAATTTAGCTATGTCCCTCTCCACAAGGTCGGGCTGGGTCTCGCAGATAAAATCTATATTCGAGAATGCCGACATCAGGTTCTCAAAACCGCCTGCGCCTATCTTGCCCTGGCCGATATGGTCATGGCGGTCTTTGCGCCCGCCAAGTTCTATTTTTGAGTCATTGGCATGGATAAGCTTGATCCTTTCCAGTCCCACGGTTTTCTTTACGGTTGCGACCACTTTTTTAAATCCCCCTTCCGTCTTGATATCGTAGCCCGAAGCGAACATGTGGGCGCCATCGAGACATATCCCGATATTTTTATGGCCACAGTTATCAATGATATAGCCCAGTTCATCGAAAGTATCTCCAACCACATTTCCGGCCCCAGCCGATATCTCCAAAAGAAGTTGTGTTGTTCCGGTATAGCCCGCCAAAACTTTAGCCACCCCTTCGGCGGTTATCTTCAGGGCATCGGCCCTATCCATATCCTTGGCACTCCCCGGATGGAACATCACATACTTGGCACCGATCCGACTGCCCCGCTCGAGTTCCTCCCTAATAATTCTGGCCGATGACGAACGGATCGCTTTGTTTGATGAGGCAAAATTTATGTAATACGGGGCATGAATATAGCAATTCTTCTGCCCCCATTTTTCCATCTCCTCCTTGAAATTCTTAGCTATATCGGGAGTAATGACCGGCGCGGCGCCGCCTTGCGGAGAACGGGTGAACATTTGGAACACCTCACAACCCAAGTCGGCCGCACGCTTAGGTGTGTTTTGTATACCACCAGCTATGGAAATGTGACAACCTACTCTTGTCATAAAATCATGTTAAGTTCCTCCTGTCCCGATTTGTCCTGCACAAAGTGCAGTTGACAAATCGAGGATCCTCGATTTTCTAATCGAGATTTGCTCGAAGAAAATCGGGACAATTGAAACATGGCAGCCCACCTTAATCATTTTAAAATCCCTTCTTTTTTAAGTTCCACGATTATATCGGCGGGAATGGGAATTGCTTCTCTGATGGGGCTCACTCCCGGATAACGCCAGGCGGTAATAATAGTCTTGGCTCTGCCCCGAGAAGCATACATGACCCAGACCTCGGACGGCCTATTTTTTGTTCCTGTGGGCTGCATTACAGCAATAGTATTCGGAGCTATGCCTTTCTCGCTTCTTTTGGGATTGCGCATTACCCTTTTTACCCTGTCGGCCGACAAAGCATAGAACATCATCTTCCTGCCGACATGATTGGTCCAGGAATATTTTTCGTCGTTTTTGGGAAAATTAAACCTCATAGTCGGAGGGATACCTGGTCGCCCGCGAGGGCCCCTTTAGGGACACGCGTCGGCGACTAGGACTCTGTTCACAACTGGAGCGAAGCTCCAGCTTAAATTACCATATTTTTTGTAAAACAAAACCCGCCTACAGAGTTCCCCAGAGTGGGTGATACCCCACTCCGAACTTCAGGCGGGCGTTGTTTTTAGTAGTCCCTTCGGGGACCTCTGCCGAATCCTCCGGTTCTCGGGGGTCTCTCGGTCATCGGTCTTGCCTCATTCACGACGAGCTTTCTGCCGTCGAGCTCCTGACCGTTCCATCTTTCGATGGCCTTCGGAGCGTCGTCGTCATTCTCCATCTCGACGAAAGCGAAACCTCGTGATCGGCCGGACATCTTGTCCTTCATAACCTGAGCCGATGTAACCGGTCCCACTTCCGCGAATGCGTTCCTCAAGGAATCGTCGGTAGTGTCATAAGACAAATTACCGATATACAAACGCTTTGCCAATTTCTTGAAACCTGAAACTTGGAACCCGGAACGTTATTCACGCTTCGTGGCCCACGCTTCACGTTTTGTGATTTATGGTAGGAGCGACCTCCCGTCGAGCTCCTAACGCCTAAAACGGCTTCGGACTAACGAGATACCTACAACCCCCATATAATAGCACAGAGCGGGATTTTACACAACCCCCCGCCCGGCTACGGTTCTACTATAATGGTGCCTGTGTGGGCCGGCTGAAGATGGTTGTGATATTTCCAGGTGCCTTGCTTGTCAAACAGGAACGCCCAGGATTCACCTAGTTCGTAACCCTTGCAAGAATCAAACATATCCACCCCCGACAGAGTTCCGCATTTTGCAATATCCGAGCCAGGATATGCTTTGTGGGTCGGATGAACTGCGGAAGCTGTCCACATCATCTTTGAGCTGGTATTTTTAAAGTCGACGATAAGTTCGTCACCTTTTTTTATCCTGATGGTTGAAGGACTATAACCAGAGTCGGTATATGTTACAACTACTGCTTTCGATGCTATAGGCGTTGAAAAAGGTAGTGGTGACTTTTCACTGACCGGTGTTGGTGTTGGTGTCAGGATGGGAGCAATTGATTCCTTGGCGTTTCTAAAAATAACCCCAGCCGCAACTGCCACGACCACAACAACTAAAGAAATGACTGTGCCTTTCGTCATGATGTTGATTTTAATCTAAGAGTTTGTCTATTTCCGCCTTGAAAGCCGAGAACGGCTGGGCGCCTACAATAGCTTTGCCGTTAACAAATACCGTGGGAGTCCCAGATACGCCGTAAGCAGACCCGTCTTTAAGGTCCTTCTCGACTTCTGCTTGATATTTATTGGAGTTAAAGCATTCATTCCACTTATTCATATCCAGACCGGAAACTTGAGAAGCCCATTTCCTGACATCGTTTTCAGAAAATTGAATAGTTCCGGTTCCCTGCTTTGCCTGTTCTTCAAACATTTTATCGTGCATCTCCCAGAATTTACCCTGGTCGTTGGCGCATTGGGCCGCTTCAGCCGCCGGCGCTGCTCCCGGATGGAAAGACAACGGAAAATCCCGGTAAACGAACCTGACCTTCCCAGTATCAATGTATTCTGTTTTTATCTGCTGAAAAGCACCGCCCCAGAATGACCGGCAGAACGGGCATTGGAAATCGCTGAACTCTACGAGGGTTATTTTGGCTTTCGGATTGCCCAGCATCGGGTCATCATCAACGGAAACATCGACTTTTTCCCCTTTGATATTAGCTGTTCCGGCGCCGTCTCCGGCGTTAAAGCTATAGAAAACTATCGAACCGCTTATCAGTATGGCCGCGATCAGTATTGCGCCGGGCAAAATAAACTTTGACGGGTCGAACCAATTTTTAGGACCCTCCGACTCTTTGTGTACCGCCA
Source organism: uncultured Candidatus Saccharibacteria bacterium (assembly GCA_964521925.1). Taxonomy (GTDB): domain Bacteria; phylum Patescibacteriota; class Minisyncoccia; order 2-02-FULL-40-12; family GWA2-44-9; genus JACPAB01. The sequence continues at coordinate 5,703 of CAZFTW010000022.1, forward strand.
ACTCTACTTGTATTTCACTTTGTTCCATTTGTTTAATTTATCACTATTATTTATTTTTGTCGAAAATCCTTAAAGCCCGGCTCGCTCATGGCAGGTATGTTTTCCGGCCCTTTGCCCCGGTGGGCCTTGATGAATCCTTGTATCTGTATCTCATCAAAGTTATCGAGCTTCAGGAGATACTCCCAGGCAGAGAGAGCAATAGCGGTGTCGTTATTAGCCCTCGGAGCCATTATTATCTTGGAACCGTATGATTTGGTTATTTCGGCAAGTTTATCTACAACCGCCGGGTCCACCCCGCTCTTGCCGGCAAGGGCGGGGTCCAGATCGGGACGGTATGCTATCCAGACGTGGCCGTGCTCCAAATTATGTATCAACTGCTCGTCGGCCAGTTCTTTATCGTAAATTCCCGCCTGGGCCGGAGTACCGTAATGCCATCCGCCGGTTGGCGGGTTGGAATTATATGCGGTATGAGCCGCGCCGAGTGAGATATGGTCTCTGGATTGGGCCGGGAAGAAATCCCCTTTCACTTCGACTATATTCGGAGCATTAGTAACGGAGCCCATGACTTTCCAGACAGCCAAGCCGACTACAAGCAAAACAACTGCCCAGACAAGAAACTTCTTCACTTTCTTTCTGGTTTCCTTGGTATTTGCCGCTTTTTCTTTGTTTTCCTTCTTTTGGAAATATTCGTTTTGAGTTTCGTTTTCCATAGCCAAAGAATATTACACCCTAACATTTTTGGAATCAACTGCCCTTGGCTCTTTTGGCATATATGCGTTCCATTACCTGGCTGGCAACAACGGCCAATAACAAAAGTGTGCCGTAAATAGAAACCAGCGCCGCGAAATTAAGCGGAACGGCGCGGAACATGCCGAGCAGAAATGCCGAATACCAAGACGTAATGGATATCGCCCCAAGAGCGAAAGCTATCCTTCTGATGTGTTTATCGGAAGAAATTTTAACCAGCCGGGGAGAAATAAAGAGATTCAAGGTAATACCGTTAATTATTATCACTCCCACTATTATCATTTTTGTCAGGAATTTGGACGATTGGTTCAAGCGCTCCATATCCTGAAAATAAAGAGCCGCCCCGGAAGCGATCAGAATGGCCAAGGCAAACCATATCACCAAAGTCAGAGTACTCATCAACCCCGATTCCATTCTTGAGATCTTGAAATCCTTCAGGAATCTGAAAAAGAAAACATCGGTAATTGTCGCCGCGCCGACGCCCAGGGCAACTCCCAGGATATGGACCGTCCTGACGATGTCTATATTCTCAAGCAAAGTTTCAAACATATGTCTGAACATAATTTAACATATCGGTGTTAATTAAAAAACCATGCCATTTTATCCAAATTTAAAGGCCCGCGGTTGCGGGCCTGCCGACCAGAACGGCCGGACTTGGGTGGGGTTACTGCTCGGCGCCTGGTAAACGGAACTGCGATACGATGAGACGTGGTTCCGAGTAGGTCGGATGCACGTCCCTGCCGTTCGGGTCCTTGCAGAGGATCCAGGAGCCTTCCGCCGACGCCGGCGAGAAGAGTCCGTTCGGTTCCGCCTGTGGCAGTACTTCCGTGCCATACGCGCGCCCTTCTCCGCTCCCCGTGCTCGGCAGGTTGTAGCGCTGTACGGACGTCGGCTGTGAGAACTGCGTCGAGTATGGAAGGGGGTAGCCGATCGAGTCGCAGAAGAAGCGGTATCGGCCGGTCTGCTCGCTGAACGTGTAGGTGTAGGTCACGAGCCCTTCCTGGTCGCGCATCTCGTAGATGTCCTTCGCAATCTTGAGCTCGCGGAAGTTCTTGATCGAGGGCACGCCCACCTGGGATACGCCTTCCCGGACCATCTTCTCCTGCGTGTCGCGCTGGATGTCGTTGCTGGTCTGTGGCGGTGCGCAGGCCGCAAGTGTCGTCACCGCAACAGCAATGGCCGAATTCAGAATCTTGTTCATCCCATTCCTCCTTGAAAGCCGTGTTAATGTCAGCGAGCGAGCGAGCGCTCGCGACGCAACTTCCCGACAAAGTCACGCAGATCGACAGGCATCTGGTCTTCGGGGAAGTCTGCGGCGCGGCGCAGAATGATGTCCGCAAGGGCGGCCTGATGTTCTGGTGACGCCTTCACGTACTCGAACTGCATGTTCTGCAGCTCCTGCACCATGCCTTGCCGGTACGACTTCGTGTTCTCGAACGTCTGACGCCGCACGTCCTCGTACTTCGGCGCGAACGTCTTGTAGAGGAAGAAGTCGTTGCCCTGGGCCACCCATGTGAGCGCCAGTATAGCGACTATGACACCAACTCCGACTGCAATCCCTTTCACCATCTTTCTCTCCCCTATTTTCAGGCAAAACGGCCCATGGCATAGGTGCCCAAGTTGTCGACGAACTAACCCAACTAGACCTATATTATAACATGGGTTTTTGAGAATTACAAGAGTATTATAAAGCCGACCTTTCTGATGGCGATAATGCCGAAAAATTGCTATAATATGTACATGGCCCGCCTATTTAGGCATAAAAACTATCTTGTTTTAACCACCGCCGTAATCCTCCTCGCTGCAGGAACGATTTTTTATTTCGCGCGAGATTCTTCTTTTTACCGGCTCCCTCCGGCACAGCCGTATCAGGCGTCTCCCTCGCCCAAGCCCACAGTTAAAACCACTCCGGCCCAGCCGACGAAATCACCCGCACCGGAAGCGATAAACCTCGACATACCTTTTACTTCGCAGGCGCCTCATCGCATCTGGGACTTGCCCTACGAAGAATTCTGCGAGGAGGCCTCCGTTCTCATGGCCGCAAGCTATTTGAAAGGCGAAAAAATACCCGATGCCGACTACGCGAACGAAAAATTGCTCGCGATCAAAGCGTTCGAAGAAAAAAGATTCGGTTACTACGAGGACACCACCGCCGAAGAAACCGCAGTCATCCTGCGTGAGTTTTACGGCATCGAAAAAGTAAAAGTCGTCGCCTCTCCTTCGGTAGCCGACATCAGAGAGGCCCTGGCCCAGGGCAAAGCGGTCATCGTTCCGGCTGCCGGACGGCTATTGGGGAATCCCTATTTCCAAACCCCAGGCCCGGTTTATCATATGCTCGTCATTAAGGGCTACACCAAGGACGGCAACTTTATCACCAACGACCCCGGCACCCGCCGAGGCGAGAATTTTATTTACACTCCCGATGTTCTCATGAATGCCATCCATGACTGGGACCCGGCCGACATCAACAGCGGCCGAAAAGTCATGATAGTTGCCGGCTGACCCGCCGGCGAAGCAATACAAGCAATATCAAAAGTTCCACCCCGCTTCCCATAAAGAAAGCCAGAGGCAGGGCAAAAATATCCAAACGGGAAGACAAAATATATCCCCCCGGTATCGCGATAGCGATACCGGCGATGCTTACCAGCACGGGAATGACCGTGTTTTTGGTCGCGTAAAACGCCCGGGCCGCCAGATGGACGAGCGCTTCTGTCGGTATGCTCAAACAAAATACGCCCAGAGTCGCCGCCGTCCGAATAACATCTTCCGGACGGAATGCGCCGCCGCCGAGAAACAGCCCTATCAAGATCCGCCTAGCCAGGAATATCAAGATTGCGGCGGCGGCGCTTCCGGCAAATATCACGAAGAAGGAATTCTTGAATGTTTTCCAAAATTCGCCGATCTCCTTTCTGCTGATGGCTCCGGCCAGAACCGGGAAACTCGTGGTCGCGATGGTAATGCCTATCAAACTCACGGGAACGCTTTGAAAATTCCGGGCAAAGCTCAACACCGCCACCGAACCGGGCTGAAGCGTCGAGCTGATGACCGTGAAACCCCAGAAAGTGGCCAGTTCGATTGGATGCCCGAACATTTTCGGGATCATCAGTTTCAATGTTTTGCGGAACTCGGGAGTCCTAAAATCATAATTAGGCCTGAACCTGAATCCCTGCGCGTATGCGTCCCCCGCCCTTACCGCCAAGTGAAGCAGGGCTCCCAATATTGTTCCCAACGCCACGCCCATTATTCCGTAGCGGGAAGAAAGAGCCAGCGTCCCGAATATTATTCCCGCGTTATAAAGCACCGGCGACAAGCCGTAGTAGAGGAACCGCCTTTTAGCGACCAGCATCGCTCCGATAGCATTGGAAACTCCGAATATTATGGGCGAAACCGCCAGCACACGCAAAATTTTGACGACCAGCAACCGGTCGTCCGGACTGAACCCGGGCGCGACTGCGATGCTTATGGGCCCGGCAAAAACGAACATTATTACCGCCGCCAATGTCATAGTGCCGGTCGCGGCGGTTATCACCGAATTAACGTATTCAAACGCCCGCTTTTTATCACTCTGTAAAAGTTCGGTCAGAATAGGCACGAGCGCGGCGGCTATTCCGCTTGCCACCAGAATATTGAACAGCAGGTCGGGCACAAGAAAGGCGGCGTTATAGGAATCGAGCAATCTTGAAGCGCCAAACGTCTGCGCAAAAAAGCGGTCGCGAACCAGCCCGAGAACGTAAGAAAAAAGAGTGACGACTCCCAGGACGACGCTTCCCGCAGGAATTATGCCAAGTTTCAACCTCATCTAAAAAATTATAGACCAGTTTAGAACAGACAGCCACCCCAACAGGGTGGTTTTAAATTTAAAAGCCAGCTTTTCAGCTGGCTGCCGGAAATTCTTGTATCATCGCGGCGCATTTCATGTAGCGCTTGGCGGTGAACATCCAATAATTCCTCACGTTTTCCGGGAGGAATCTTCTGGGACAGGTTCTGAAACCGCGCCTCTTGAAACGGTTGAAGTGGTAATACATCGTCACAAAAGCGGCGGTTGTCGCTCCCCTGCTCCTGGCAAACTGAACGGCATGATCGAAAAGCGTCACACCGATCCTTCTTTTGCGGTATTCCCTTTGAACCGCCAGATGTTTGAGCAGCACTGTTTTCTCGTCTATGAATTCCAGGCCGACGTAGCCGACGATCCGGCCATCCATTCTGACAAACCAGAAAACGCCTTGCTCGATCTGCTTCATCGGGCTTCC
>CAZFTW010000023.1:0-10598 GCA_964521925.1 uncultured Candidatus Saccharibacteria bacterium
GTTTTATTTACTATTTTAATTAAGCTGCTTTGTCCAACTCCTCTTTAACCGGCTCTTGCTGCTCTTGCGCATCTTCTGCCCGCACCTGTTCTTTCTTTAAATCTTCTTGTGCCTTGTCCATAACCTTTTTTCTTTCATCTTCGCTCAGACCTTGTGCTTCCATGGCTTTAGTCCAATTTGATTTTTCTTGCCAATCAACCAATTTTGTCCCGATTTGCTGTTCCGATATAATTCTTGGAATTATATCGCGAATCCTCTATGCCTTTGGCATCGGGACAAATCGGGGATCCTCGATTTTAATAAATTTGCTTTTGCAAATTTTTAAAATCGGGACTAATAATTTTTTGATCATTTTAATTTTTCTTTTAATATTTCTTCGACCACCTGAGGGTTTGCTTTATCCTTGGTTCTTTTCATAACGTCACCGACAAGGAACTTAATGGCCGCCGTTTTACCTTTTTTGACATCTTGTACCGCTTCAGGAAATGCCTCCATTGTACCCTCAACCCCACTAACAATAAAGTGCATATCGGAAATTTGTTCCTAATCTTTTTCATGAATAATCTTATCGGGAGAACTGCCGATCTGGAACATTTCTTTCAAAACGGTCTGCGCTCCGCTGGACGAGACCTGCCCGTGAAACACTCTCACCATCAGGTCGGCGAACATTTCGGGCGTGATTTTGGTATCGGCCGGTTCCGCATATACCTCGTCGGACATGCGCTTCAATTCGGTGATAAGGTAGTTTGCGGCAAGCTTAAAAAGTTTGGGCCGTTCTTCCGACGCCGGTTTTTTTAAGTGCGCCAATTTATCGAACGAAGTGAGCTCGCTCGCGACATGTTCAAAATAATTTCCCAAAGATTTGGAAACAACAAACACGTTAATATCGGCATCCGGCAGGCCATATTGTTCCTTGAATCTCGCCCGGCGCTGGGCCGGCAGTTCGAACATCCCCTCTTTTATAACGGCTATCTCGGCATCGGTAAATTTGAGAGGCGGCAGGTCGGGCTCGGGGAAGTAGCGGTAATCATGGGCTTCTTCTTTGGAGCGCTGGCTGAATGTCGCTTTTTTATTCTCGTCCCAACCGCGGGTCTCCTGAACTATTTTTTCTCCCTTATCCAGAAGCTCGGTTTGTCTCTTGATCTCATAGTCCACCGCGTCAGCCGCGAATTTTATCGAGTTCAAGTTCTTTATTTCCACCTTGGTCCCCATCACAAGCGCTGATTTACGCAGATTTGAACGCTGATTTACGCTGATATTATCCGCGTCTATCCGCGTATCTTCCGCGTTTATCCGCGCGAGTGAGATGTTTACTTCCACTCGGAGTTGCCCTTTTTCCATGTCAGCATCTGAAATTCCGAGATACCTCCAAATCAACTGGAGCTCTTCCGCAAATTTTCTGACCTCTGGCCCCGATTCAAAGTCCGGCTCGGTCACAAGTTCCATCAAAGGCACTCCGGCACGGTTAAAATCAACAAGAGAGTAATCTTTTCCGGGAAGATGGTATAGACGCCCCGCATCTTCTTCCAAATGTATCCTGGTTATGTTTATCTTCTTACCTCCTATATCCAGATGTCCGTTCTCGCAAAAAGGTTTCTGATACTGCGATATCTGGTAGCCCTTGGGCAGATCGGGATAGAAATAATTCTTTCTCTCAAAAAATGTTTCTTTGTTTATCCGGCAGTTCAAAGCCAACCCCGCCATGATAACCTTTTTCACGGCATCGATGTTGGTAACGGGCAGAGTCCCCGGATGCGAAAGGCAAATTGGACATATATTGACGTTGGGATGTTTCTCGTCTGGATCATTTAGTGAGTCACAAAACATTTTCGTTTTAGTGTTCAGCTCCGCGTGTATTTCCAGACCTATTACCGGCTTATATTTCATCCTTAAGAATTTATCACGATTTATCCACATTGACCACTCTTAAAACGTCCTCTAACATTAACTAACCCGTTCTTTTCATTAGGAGTAAACATGGAATTTCCGGCCGTACATTCGCCTGTTTTCCACACGGAAAAAGGCACTCCGTACCTGAAGGCTCCGGGCGTAGTCCTTATCGCCCAGCCAAGCGTGTCGCTCAAAGGTGTGCGGGGATTTCTGGATGAGTTCGACGAGTCCCTGGAATTCAAGGGGTATCTGGATGACCCCGAGCTCCCCCCGGCGGAACAGCTCTGCAAATTTGCGGGACAGCTGTGCTACATGAGCTTGGGGCCCAAGAGGACACTGAACGCCAATGCTTCGACATATTTTCAGAACATCAAAAGCTCCGGCCATGGTTCGGTGCTGGAGCATGCCAACTGGTCGTTCCTCTTCTACGGCATCTCCCGGAGCGTGACCCATGAGCTGGTGCGCCACAGGGCCGGATTCGGCTTCTCACAAGTAAGCCAGCGGTATGTTTCCGGAAAAGTGCTCCGTTTCGTGGAAAGACCCGAATACCAGGACGACCAGATTCTTCATACAAGTTTCGAGAACTGGATCGACGCATCGGCTGAACAATACGACCGGAGGGTTCAGCGGCTTCTGGAGCTTCAGAAGCATGACCTAAGGATGCTCAGCGGCGAAGCCAAGACCGACCTTCGCAAAAAGGTCCAACAGGCCGCCCGCTCGTGCCTGCCCAACGAGACCGAAGCGCCGATTGTGGTCACCGCCAACGGCCGTGCCTGGCGCCACGTCTCGGAAATGAGAGCCAACGCTCACGCCGAGATTGAGATCCGTAACCTGGCTTTTATGGCTTTTACCTGCCTCAGGCCGGTTGCACCGATAATCTTTGACGACTACCAGGAAGAGGAGCTTCCTGACGGCACGATGGGTGTCAGCACTCCCTACCGAAAGGTTTAACCCCGACAGAGTTCCCCGGGAGTGGGCGATGCCCCACTCCGAGAACAAATCGGGGTTTTAAATTTAAAAAGGGACGGCTACGTCCCTGATTCGATCTCTATCCCCAACAATGGATAGATATATTTTCTCGCTTCCGCGAAGATGGCCTTCTCGCCTTCTTCGCCTTCCGGCTCCGCGTCAACAAGGCGGCAATTTGGATAAAGAGCGGCAAGAGCCCGGTAGTTGCTGGTTACTCGGCGCATCTTGAGTTCGTTTTCGAAAGCGTCCTTCTCCCTACCGGATGCCTCCATGCGCCTCATGGCCGTTTCAGGCGTCACGTCGTAAATGACGATGAGGTCCGGCCAGATAAACGGCACGCCTGCCTCCGCAAACATCTCTTCGTGCCTGGCGACCACCCTTGCGAACTCCGGAATGGTATTACCACCGTAAACGATGGCGCTCTCCCGACCACGGTCGCCGATGACATGCGTCCCGGATTCAAGAGCCGGAATAATGACACCTTGATAGTGCTCAATGCTGTCCTGAATGAAAAACCTCTGCATCTCCAGGTCGCTGATCTTGGTCTTTCCTTCCACGCCGTCTTTGAGCGTGTACTCCAGGTCACGGTCGAACAGGATATCGTATATCCTCCGGCCGATGGGACCCTTGGTCGGTTCCTTAGGAAACGGCTGAAGGACCTTCACGTGAGGATATTGGACTTTTAGAATTGTGCTCAATCGTTTCGATTGAGTGCCCTTGCCGGAAGAATCAACTCCGGCAAGCAGAATGAACTTGCCCGGAAAAGGATTCGGTATCATCTGATTCCTCTCAAAAAGAACTTAGGTTTTGAAATTCTAACCGAAAAATACCGGTTCGTCCCTGTTGATAACCCCGCCCTTGAAAAAGATAATTTCAGTCGCCAAAGGCCAACCTTTTTCAAGAGCGGGGATAACAAAAAACCGCCTTTCTCGGAGTGGTCTCCTGACCGTGCTTTAGCCGGTCAAGGATCTCTGTCGGCGGTTTTTTGTTGAGTGACTTATTTTACCTCTATGCTCCCGATTTTGTTCGTGCAAAGCACGACTACAAAATCGAGGATCCTCGATTTGCCAACTACGCTTCGCGTAGGGCAAATCGGGACCATTGAGCTACTTGATTTCTATCCCCATACTTCTTGCTGTTCCCTCTACTATACGCATAGCACTCTCAACATCATTGGCGTTCAGGTCAACCATTTTCTGTTCCGCTATCTTTCTGACCTGGTCTTTGGTGACCTTGCCTGCTTTAGTTTTGTTGGGAACCCCTGAACCCTTTTCAATGCCGGCGGCCACTCGCAGAAGGTAGGCGGCCGGAGGCGTGCGCAATTTGAAATCGAACGTCCTGTCTTCGTAGATGTTTATTTCCACCGGTATGACCTGCCCGGCCTTGTCCTTGGTCGCCTCGTTGACCTGCTGCATGAACTGCTGAAGGTTTATGCCCTGGGGACCCAGAGCTTGTCCTATCTTGGATGGCTCCAGTCCTCCCGCAGTAACCTGGATCTTTACTTTTGTTTTTATTTTTTTAGCCATATGTTTAGAAATTAGTAATTAGAAATTAGTAATTGCGAATTAAAGCTTTTTAATTTGTAAAAAGTCTAATTCGACTGGGGTTTCTCGGCCGAAGATAGTGACCAGCACTTTCAAGCGGCCCCTTTCGGCGTCAACTTCGGCTACCTTGCCGTCAAAGTCCTTGAAAGGCCCGTCGGTTATCTTGACCCTGTCGCCGACCGCGACGTCTATCTTGTATTTAGGTTCTTCGACACCCATGCGCTTCATTAGGGTCTCGATCTCGGCGCTTGCCAGAGGAGTCGGAACGGTTCCGGCACCGATGAAGCCGGTGACATTGGGGGTGTTTCGGACAACATACCAGGAGGCATCGTCCACGACCATCTCAACCAGCACGTATCCCGGATATATTTTTTCTTCGATGGTTTCCCTTTTGCCGCCTTTTATCCTGATCTTCTTTTCTTTCGGAACTAAAACGCTGAAGATCTTGTTCTCAAAACCAAGTGATTCTATTCTCTGCTTTAGGTTGCGCGCCACATTGTCCTCGTAACCGGAATAAGTGTGGATGGCATACCAATGTTTTTCTCCTGTTTCTACTTGTTTGGGCATGGGATGTTTATCTATGAGCGAAGCGAATAGCTATAAACTTGCCACCCGCCTAAGTTTTGCTTCGCAAAATTTAGGCGGGTAACTTAATGTTAGCCAATCGCTATGCTCTTGGACATTAAGCTAAAAATTTATTAACCAAAAATTCATATAAAAGGTCAAGCAGGCCGAGGATAACGGCAAAAAACAAGCTCAAGACGATAACAACGACGGTATAAAAAATCGTCTGTTTCCGGGTCGGCCAGCTTACTTTAGATAATTCCACCCTGACTTCTTTAAGAAAATCGGTTAACTTTTCCATAATTTTTGTATTTTACCACTGCACCAAACTTATCCGCTGACCGCTATTCAGAAAGGGGGTGGGTTTGGTGCGGGGTTAAATACTTGTAACCAATCGCTGTGCTCTTGGACAAGTATTTAAAAACGCCCTCGGGCGCACTTAATCTGCCTTAATAGTAGCAAAGTTCGACATTAATTGTCAACTGTCTTCTTTTGAACCTCCGAGGCGGATAAATAGCCGGACCTGAAGTTATACTTGAGATTCTCCAAAAAACTTAATCCGTCGTAAGGATAAAGCTTGTTCGGAGTGGCATTCTTATAGTCGAAGATCCCCTCACCCTTGAGATTCTCTATCACCGGGTGATACTGGTCGCCCTCTATTTCGACGTTGGGGTTTTCCTCGCCCATTTTGAAAGTAGCGATCTTTTTTTGTTTCGCCTGGGAATCCAGCTCAAACAGATCTACGAAATAAAGTAATGTCATGTGTTCGCGATTGATTTCCTGTCCAGTAGCATCCGGGCGCGTTCCCGGGCACGGGAAAGCACATCCAACACTTCCTTTTCCTTGGCCCGCTCAAGAAGCGAGGGCGAACCGGCATAGAACTTATCTATGGCCGAAAGCATATCAGGCGGAAGGTTGGTCAGCCCTCTGTTAAGGGCTGTTTTATAGATGTCGCTGCTTCCGAAAGATGAAAGGAGCATATAGTAGTCGTTATTGATAAGCCAAAGTTTGCGAGAACTTTCATCCACCAAAAAGTTCTCTCTCCTGCGGTCGCGGCTGTCCAAAATATAATCCAGGATCGCCGCTTTCATTATCTCCTGCGGCTGGACCATCTCTTCCCAGGCCTTGTAATACACGGCGGGCTTGGCGCCTTTAACTACTTCGCTTAGCAAGCCGCCTTGGTCATTAACGGGCCTGATGGCCGAAGCGGGAATAAGGTTAAAACCGAGAAGACGGTCGATCCGTAATGCCGCTGTCTCAAGAGAGCCTGTAATCTGGTTATTGCCGGGATAGAAAAATGCCTGCCCGCCTTCTTTGAAATTTACAATAGCAGCCACCGCTCCGCCCTCGAGAGCCATTGCCTCTATTATTTCTCCCCTCTCAACGATGCTTCTTGAGTCAACCTGGGGAGCCGGCGGAACTTCGAATGGGTTTTGGTACGACATGTTCTTGTTGACGAATTTTAGATATCGAGATTCGCTACCGACTTGGCATGGGTCTGGATGAATTTTTTCCTGGGCAGAACATCCGAACCCATCAGGATGTCGAACACCCTGTCCGCTTCCACCGCATCTTTTATGTTTACCTGAAGAAGAACGCGATTGGCAGGGTCGAGGGTTGTCTCCCACAACTGTTCGGGGTTCATTTCTCCCAATCCCTTATAGCGCTGAATGGAAACGCCGCTGATCTTTTCTTCGCCCTCCGTGGCTTCAGCGAAGGAGGGCTCTTCGTCTTCCGGCGCTGCTTCACCCCCGTCTCCGTCGACCGAAGTTACCTCCCATTCGCTATCTTTCTTTTTGGGTTTTACTTTAATTTTACCGACTTGTGCGTCACCCATGGCTTTCTTAAACTCGGAAAGTACCTTTTCTTTTTCCGCGTCGCTGTAAGCATAATTTATTTTTGAAGCCTTTTGGATCTTATACAAAGGCGGCTGGGCGATATACAGATATCCGCCCTCGATCACCTTCGGGAAATACCGGTAGAACAAAGTCAAAAGAAGGGTCCGGATGTGGGCGCCGTCCACGTCGGCATCGGTCATGATGATTATCTTGTGGTAGCGAAGGCGGGCAATATCGAACTCCTCGGCAATGGCCGTTCCCATAGCAATAATAAGGGCCCGGATTTCCTGGTGAGCCAGCATTTTATCAACCCGCGCCTTTTCTACGTTAAGAATTTTACCCTTCAGGGGCAGTATGGCTTGAGTTTTCCGGTTGCGTCCCTGCTTTGAGCTGTTGTGGACAAAAACCCCGCTTGCCAAAGCAAAATTATGCGTCTCGGGAACTTCTATGTCGTAAACGTCTATTAAACGGTCGAGTTTTTCAATTTTTTTAATGCGATGGTTAAAATTCTTTACCGCCTCAACGAGTTGAGAGTTATCGTTGTCAAAAAATCGGGCTAAAATTGTTTCAGGCTTGATAAGATTTTTATCATTCGTGATTTTTCTGGTAACTTGGTATTTTTCTATATCCACGATTCCAGATTCTTTATAGATGTCGTACAAAACTTTTAATGCCCTACCCAAGTATGTTTTGTTATAAGCCGCTTTTCTTTTAGCCCTGAATTCGGGTGTCCATTGCTCTTTTGTTTTCTCGATTCTCCAATATAATAACTCCGGGTTCTGCCACTGTGTTTTGGCAATATTAGATAGCCGTTCTTTTCTTTCCGGATGACTTTCAAAAAACTTTGCCACACGATTAGATTGAATTTTGCGGTTATTTTTGTTGCCCCAATATTCTTTTTGGGCTTTATCAAGCAGTAAATTATTTTTTTCTTGATATTCCGGATTATTTTTATAAAAATCCAAAAACTTATTAACCATAAATTTCTTATATTCTTCGTCTTCCCATTGCTTTTTTGCTCTTATGCTCAATATCGCCCGCATTTGAGGGGCGCTTATTGTTTTACTTATTTTTTCTCTATATTCTTTGCTTTGCCTTATTTTTCTGAGTTTTTCTAAAACTTCCGGGGTTCGCAACACTTTATGAGCAATTTCTTGATGAATTTTCAGGTGTTCTTCTTTGGTCAATCGTACCAAGTTAGTAGGATTGTTGTTCAGTTTGTTAAAATCTTTATGATGTCGATGCTGGCCGTCGTTTTCAAGGTATATTTTATTTTTTAGGTTGTAACGGTCGGAGATAATATGAGTGAAAATCCATCTAGAATCTTTTGGGTCAAAAACAAGTTCATATCCTTTGATAGTAATCCTTTTACCAAGTTTAGACAGCTGACGGTACAAAGGCATCAGCGAATCTTCCAGCTTTAAATACTGTGCCTCCTTATAAGTACCGTTTCTCAACATAAATTTGTGGTTTGGGGTACAGATTATCTCTTTGTTGTTATCCAAAATAACCTTAATAACTCTGGTGTTTTTTCGAGTAACTCGTGGATGCAAAACTGGAGCCAAAGAGACATTCCTATTCTTGTCTATTGTATAGCAATAGTTTTTCTTTCCTTGAGCGTCTTCCTTTACTAACTTCTTAAATGAAATGTTCCGTCCATCAGCAAGGGCAACTTCTGTCTCCCCTGAAAAGCACCCGCCGGCGGAGTCACCCTCAACGATGAAAAGCTCCGATTCACTGGCATCACGGCTTGAGCAGTCGGCCAGCTTGCCCGGCAGGGTCATGCCTTCCAAAGCGCCCTTTCTCAACACGGTCTCCCTGGCGGCCTTGGCGGCCATGCGGGCTTTCGAGGCCAAGATTACCTTCTCGAGGATGGAGCGGGCATCGTTGGGATTCTGGTCGAGCCAGTCGGCAAATTCCGTATTGATGACCGTTTCTACCGCGGTCCTGGCTTCGGTATTCCCCAGTTTGGACTTGGTCTGGCCTTCAAATTGCAGATCCTGGGACTTTATTTTTACGGAAATGATAGCCGTCAGGCCTTCCCTGATGTCTTCGCCGGAAAGGTTTTCTTCTTTCTCCTTCAAAAACCCATTCTTCCTGGCGTAATCGTTCAAGGTTCGAGTAATGGCCGAACGGAATCCGGTAATGTGCGTGCCGCCCTCGGTAGTGTGAATATTGTTGGCAAAGCCGATCTCGCGGCCTTCGAGCTCATCCACATACTGGAGAGCGACTTCTACGAATATATTGTTGAGCTCCTTGCCGGCATAGAAAGCGGTGGTGTGCTTTTCCTCATGCCTCCGGTTAAGATACTTAACGTATGAAACTATTCCGCCTTCGAAGTAAAAATTATATTCCAAAGGAATTTCTTCCTTACCTTTCTTGCCCTGAACTATTATCGGGTTCCTTTCGTCTTTGACGGTTATCTTGACGCCTTTGGTCAGATAGGCCTGTTGGCGCAAGTGATTGAGTATCATATCGATATCAAATTTGATCTCTTTGAATATCTCAATGTCCGGCTGGAAAGTTATGGTCGTTCCGGTTTTGGTGGTCTTGCCTATTTTTTTTACCGGTCCTGTCGGTTTGCCTATTTTGTATTCCTGAACGAAAACATCGGGCTTGCGATGGATCTCCGCCCGCATCCAGGTCGAAAGAGCGTTCACCACCGACAAGCCCACGCCGTGAAGACCTCCGGAGACCTTGTAGGCCTCACCGCCGAACTTGCCTCCCGCATGAAGCGTCGTGGCCGCCAGTTCGAGGGCCGACTTTTTCAGCTTGGGGTGGATGTCGGTCGGAATACCCCGGCCATCGTCCACGACCCGGACTTTATAATCGGGGAGAAGAGCCACTTCGATGTTGCGGGCGTGGCCGGCCATCGCCTCGTCCAGGGAGTTATCGAAGACCTCCCATATCAAATGGTGGAGCCCCTCCGGTCCGGTCGAGCCGATATACATTCCCGGCCTCTTACGGACGGGTTCTAAACCTTCCAAAACCTGGATATCTTTGGCTGTATATGACCCGCCAGAACGGTCTTGTCGGGCTGGTTGTGTTTTGGGTTCTTTTGTAGCCATATTTCAAACGAGTACCCCGCCCTCTATGCCCGACTGGGATTGCTTAGAGGGCGGGGCCATTTTTACCTACTAATTATAGCATTTTGTTGACCGCAGTTCAACCTCAAAATCACCTTAATTCCGCCCCAAATTGCTCGGTCCCGATTTGTTTCATGCAAAGCGTGATTAACAAATCGAGGATCCTCGATTTTTCTCAAATCCTTTTTGGATTTGGAAAAATCGGGACTTGTATATTTTTATTTAACGCAATTCTGCATTAAATTGTTTTTCGGTTTCTTGATAGATCTTCTCCTGGATCGGGTCTATTTCTTCGGTGGTAAGAGTGCGTTCATTGGAACGGTATACGATGCGGTAAGTGTAGCTTACCTTATCCGGCCCAAACTTCTCGGAGTCCTCATACTTGTCTAAAAGTTCCACCTGCTCAACCAGGTCGCCGCCTAAATCCCTGATAAGGTCAAAATAGTCATTAGGAATAAAATCATTCTTCACGATAAAAGAGATGTCGCGTGTTATAGGCGGGAACTTGGAAACCTCCTTGAATTTATTGCCAAGACGCAGCTGTTTCTTGACCCGTTCATCCTGTGACCAAAAGAGGCGCATGTCAGGCACGTCCATTGCAACCATTGCCAGCCGTTCAATCCCCGGACCGAAAGCCCAGCCATTCCATTTTGACGAATCCACACCAAAGTTTTCTAAGACACTCCCCTTCACCACGCCGCTCCCCA
>CAZFTW010000024.1:0-7257 GCA_964521925.1 uncultured Candidatus Saccharibacteria bacterium
TTATGGGTCTCGAAAAGAGTCAAAGGCACCTCGAGAATGTCATAATAGGCCAGAGTGGCTAAAATAGAGTTGCGATGGTCGTTCATGTTAAAACGGCTTCCTTAAGCCGTTTAAATTAAACCCCAAAATATCAGCGATGTAAACCGAATGTGACGACATCGGATCCTGCCACTATCGATATCAGCTGTTGGTCCTGCGACAAGTATGTGACAGGTGAAGCGAATATCGTTTTCCCGACATTGAAGTCCCAAACTTTGTCTCCGCTTTTTGCGTCCAATACGACAACGTGTCCGGAGCCTTCTCCGCTAAAAACTATGCCGCCTCCCGTAGACAGGATACCGGGCGCAGCTAAATTTGAGCCGCGGGTGGGATAATCCCAGGCGATTTTTCCGGAAGTCGGCTCAATGGCTTTTATGTGGAGTGTGTTGGGGTCGCTCCTGCATCCCTCCAAAACCATTACGTAAAACAAATTCGTGACCGGACTGAAAGACGGGGACATCCAGTTTGTAGCGCCCCAAGCAGACGGACACGTAACCGGGGTTAACCAGTTCAGCTTTTCGACAAAAGGCTTTGACAGGATAATTTTACCGCTTACCCGGTCGATCAGGTAAAAAAGCCCGTTGCGATGAGCCAGTAGAATGACCCTTCTGCGGATACCGCCCAAAACCACGTCTGTTAGAACCAAGGGCTCGTTGGCATCCCAGTCAAAGGGCATGCTTTCCGCCAGTTTTGTTTTCCAGATAACTTTGCCGTTTCTGGGGTTAAGGGCAACGACACTGTTGTCGTAAATATTCTTTACACGCGATGAATTTCCGGAGCTTTCTTCCAAAACTCCGACCGGCCAATACAAAATATTGTAAACCGGGTCGTAACTGCCGACCATCCAGGTTGGAGCTCCCCGGAATTTTGTATCTTCCGGTATCGTCCAGAAACGCCACAATTCGTTACCGTTAACAGCCGAGAAGGCTGCGACAAAGCCCCGCGAGACACTGTTCTTGTTGGAGATGCCCAGAATGACCTTGTCGCCGACAATAAGTGGAGCTGTTGTCGAAAAGTAGCCATCGCCCGGCCTGGCAAATTGTTTTGACCAGATCACGTTGCCGGAGATCCTATCAAGCGCTATGAGTCGGCAATCGCCGGTAGAAAAGAACAACCGGTCTCCAGATATTGCCACCCCTCTGTTGATATTGCTGGTGTGCTCGTCACGCGCCTGCCATACCCAAAGCCAAGTTCCGGTAGCCGCATCCAGAGCATGGACTTCATCTGAACCGGTAACATACATGATTCCCCTATAAACAATCGGGGAAGAACGAAGGTTAAACCCACCTTTTCCTATTTGGTAGATCCACCGGGGAACCAACCTGTCAATGTTTCTTATGTTGATCTGGCTCAGACGGCTAAAGCGATTAGCGCCGTAGTCGCCATGATACAACAACCATTCTCCGTTTTCCGGACTATTCAAGAGGTCCTGGGTAGTCACATTTCCCGGAGTTATTCTTATGCCCCCGGCAAACCAGTTTCTGTAGCTTTTTGCCCTGATGACCCCATCCTGTTCTTGAGGATAGGCCTCTTTAAAAGACAGGGAAAGAGCCAAAAGAATAATTAGAGACACCGCAATTCGTGTCATCACAATACCCTCTTTTTAAGGTTCTTGGCGTCAAAGTAATCCTAATTTAAGTTTTTTGCAAAATTAAAACCCCGATTTCATCGGGGCGAGGGTTCCTACGTCTTGCAGGGATCGGGGCAAGAACAACGGTCCTTGTGACACGCGTTCTTGCAGATGTAGACGCCCTTGTCGTCCTTGGACAGATCTTCCTGGGTCTGGCCGTTGGCGCACTTCCGGACGCACTTGCAGCCGACGGTATTGGCTTTGACCCCATCGCGGCTCTTGTCGCGCGCCCTTGGGTTCACAGCGGAACATCCGTCACCAGGGCTGAGCCTGTGCGTAAGCGTATCGCCCGGCTGACCACCCAGACCCGGTCCCGACGGCGGCGTGCTTTGGCTGTTGTCGTCCTGCGCCATCGTCGCCATGTTGTGGCTGTGAGCCATCATGGCGTGATGATCGTGTCCGGACATGCCGGCCATTCCAGGCATATCGCACATCATCGCCTCGTCATGAACGTGGCTATGGCCAATGGACTGCGCGTTCCCGCCATAGGAAACGCCGGCAACAGCCAAAACAAGCGTCAGCGACATAAGTCTGCGAAACTTGGTCATCATACCCCCTCAAAGAACAAAGCGTGTTAGATAAATAATAGCCCCGCTATCGCGGGGCGTCAACCCCTCACCTTTCGGAAAGGTGAGGGGTCAATGTCTGGTAAACCTTACGGCCATCAGAACCACAAGAACCAGGGCCGGGACGGCCAGAAAGTCCCACCAGAAGTTCTTTGCTTCTCCGGTCAGCACAAGACCCAAGGTCGGCTTTCTGTTCTCAGCAACCGCCGCCGCCAAAAAACTCTGGACCTGGCTATTGGGAGAGCTCACGGCGTAGCTTTTGCCCCCGGTCTTATTTTTGATAAGGTCCAGGGTTTCCATGTTCAACCGCGAAGATATCTCCGTCGGTTCCAGTTTGCTGGGTTCATTCTCAACCGGAGTCCGAACAACAATGTTCCCGCCTTTTTCACTTCCAATACCGATGGCGTATACCCTTATGTCCTCTTCGGCAAACCGGTTCAAGACAACATTCAGGATGCTGTCGTAGCTGTCCCCGTCGCTGAACAAGAGAACCACCCGAGGATACGAAGTCCAGCCGACCAAACTGCTGAATCTCCCCACCGTGAGCAGGCTGTCCTGCTCCGCCAGGGCCTTTGGAATGTGGTCTAACAGCTCCGAAAAATACGTGACCAGCTGGGACCTGTCGTAGTAGACGCGGTCTTTCGGATGTTCCAATTCCAAAAGCTTCTCCGCGAACTCTTCCTTGTCCTGCGACAAGGGCATCCGCCAGTTGGACTTTTCGCTGAAAGCGAAAAGGGTGAGGCGGTCGCCCTGGTGAACGGCAGAAGAACCCACAAAGGCCAAGATCTCCTTTACCATGACCTCGTGTCTGGAAAACCGGCCCATGTCTCTTATCGCCATGGAAGTGGATTTGTCCGCCGCAACGATAATGTCCAGATTATTCCGGGACTGGATCGTCCTGAATATGTCCGTCTTGGGACCGGCCAGAGCAAAAAGCATGAACCCGGCCAGGACGGAACCGAATATCCATGTCCAATCAGGCCCGATAAGCTTCTGTCTGGAATCCTTGGCGTGTCTGGGGCGCAACATCCTCTTAAGAAGCAGGGTCGTCAGGAGCCCAAAGACCCCAGCCAGCAAGAACGCCTTGAAGTCCAGATAATGAGGGCGGGCAAAAGTTAGCTCTTGGAACCAGCCAACCCACTCGAGCATGCTAACCTACCTTAAGCGGCTTGCCGTCGGGCCGGCCCGGGCCTTCTTCATTGGTATCGAGGTCCTTGGTTTTCTTGCCCTCACCCTCTTTGTCATCTTCTCCTTGCGGGCCTTCGCCCTCGAGCCCGCCGGCGGGTTGTCGGCCGAGGCGGGTCTTGATCGAACCCGGCTTGGGCATAAGACCGGCCGCCCTGGCATCAGGGTCGGAAAGCATATCGTAGTTCCAACTTGAAGCGGCATGGCCAGGATTGGCTTTAAGGGCGGCCTCGAAGTCATCCTTGGCCAGAGTTGCGGCCATATCATCAGCCAGCTTCAGCTGTCTTTCTTGTTCAGCTTTGTCTTTGATGTTAAGCCCGTTGGCGTAAATGGCCTGGGCCTGGCGCCATCTGGCGACGCCTCTCAAAAACGAACCGCAGAAGTCGTTCCGCTCCCGAAGCTCGGTTACGGTCTTTTCGTAATCCTTGGTCAGGTTATAGAAGGCGGCTCTTTGGCAAGCCGCATCCCGGAAGAGGTAGCTGTCTCCCAACCAGGCCATCCATATCGTATCCAGCTTGCGGTTCTGCTCATGGAAATACCGCAGGTCTTCCAGCCCTTCTCTTGCCGCCGATTCCGATCCTCTGGCGATATGGCCGCTGTAGGCGTCCTGGAAGTCAAAATATTTCCCGACCTGATACATAAAAGCACCCAGGCCGATGGAACATGCTGCCAGCAAGACCGCCAGCAGAAAACGCGGGAAAGAAAAACGCTTCATCTTGTCCCTCTCTTTCAAAAAACTTGACGTTAGTTTAAACAAAATCGAGAGAAAAGTAAAACCCCCGATTTTCAGGGGTTGGGCTACACCGTGCGCCAGATAAGCGCGAAAATTATTCTCATCGCCATTGCCGCGATGAAAAGCAAGAATGCGACGGCCAGAGGAATGTAGTAGACCTCGTTCTCCCTGACATTCGTCAGCTGTATCTGCTTTACGCTTTGGAGACGGTCCAGTTCGTCGCTGATGCGATCCACCGACTCCCTATCCCGGGCCATGAAGTATTGTCCGCCGGAACGGCGGACCATCATCAAAAGCTGGTCGGGCAATTTGGCTTTGAGGTGATTGTCACCGTAAAGCTGCTTTTCAATGGTGCGGTCGGGGTCGACAAAAATGAGATGAGGAATTATGCGCCTCTTCCGCAATTCCAGGAATTGCGGCTCGGGATCTTTCTCCGCGGCGCCATCAGTAATAATGACGACGGACCTCATTTTTGCGTTCGGGTTGCGCTTGAGTTCTTCAATAACCTTCGGCGAACCCTTGCGATCAAAAAGATATATCGCGGATTCAAGGCCAAGGTGAAGATTGGTCATGCCGCCGCCTTCGCTTTCAACGAATTGACCCTTTTCAAGGATGAACATTCCGGGCCAATTCTCTTTGGCCTGGGATGGGGCAACGGCTCTCGGCGCCTTGTACATTGAAAATATCAAGCTCTCAAAGCTGGTGGTGAATCCGGACCATATTTCGGAATATGTGCCGAAGATAATGTAAGCCGCTCTGTCTTTCTTGTCTTTCCTTTTGATGGCAAGACGTTCCAGGACCTCCTGGGTAAGTTCACCGCGGCTGACATCGGAACTCTGGAGCCGAAAACCCATTGAAGCCGAAACGTCTCTGATATAGATGATCTCCCGGGACTCTATCTGCTCGACCTTGTCGGTGACGTAAACCACCGGATCAGCCAGGGCAACTCCCAAAAAGCACAGGGAGACAAAAGCCAGACCCCAAGCGAGACCTCGTGTGAGCTTGAAAACAATACCCGGTTCATGACTCTTACCAGGCACTAAGCCCGTAAGGTAGTGGGAACCGGATCTCTTTTTCCGCCACGCAAGAACCCTGCTTACAAAAAAGACCGCCGCGACGAACGCAGCGGCCCAGATGACCCAGGAGCTCCTTTTGTAGGTTATTTCGCTCCAGTCAAGGTTCAGCGCGTCGTTCACCGAGCTGACAGCAAGAAACCACAGGTCTCTCAACGTCGCCATGGCTTCCTCCAAGCGCGGATACCTTTCAGGTAAACAAATGGTCTGGCCGTTCGCTGTTTCAAGTTGAACCAGCGCCGCCGCCAGTAGACAGATCTTGGCCGCAACTCTTTGATCGTCGCATCCAGACCTTCAAGCGTAGGCACCGGCCGGCTTGCGTCGGCAAAAAGATATTCTTCAACATCGCGAAGAACCTTATGGGCCCGAAGGAGCCGGTCCCGTTCCCATTCGTGACGAACTGCAAGAATGGGCGCGGTCATGTCTTTGCTGGTCGAGCCGGGCGCGATATCCGGAACATAGACCCGGATAAGGTCTCCGAGCCCGTTGCAAACTGCACTCATATCGCCTTTGGCGATATTGCTCCGAAGCTCGCGGATAACGGAGGCCGGTTCCAATGTATTGGCGCCGGCTTCTGCTTTACTCCGTCCCTTCTCTTCTTCGGCCAATTCTACGGCCTTCGGCCTGAAGAAGACGAGCAGGAAGCCCCCGGCGATGCCCAGCAGAACAACCAGGGCCGCCGACATCTTCCAGAACATGGCTGTTCTCTGGTAAGAGCCGGGGTCGAACTCTTCTTTGATGTCTTCGGCATCGCTGGTCAGCACAGTGTTGTAGGCCAGCTTGAACTCCGGAGTTGGGAAGTATTTAACTTCCTGGCTCCCGGCCTCAATGGACCGATAAGGGAATCTCTGACCCGGAACAATGATCTCACCCTTTTTCTCCCCCATGTAGCGGAGGTGGTAGACGATATCGAAAAAGTTCTCGTTCTCGAACTTCCTTTCGTTCCGGATGTCGGACTCTTCCGAGAACTCGGGATCAAGTTCCAGTATGCCGAAGTTCATTGCCTCCGGCTTCAGGTCGTCTTTGACCGGCTCATAACCGTCCAGCCAGCGGACCGTGTAAGCCAGTTCAATGCTTTCCCAGTTGGTGAACGCGGTCCTGGAAATTCGAGGGCCATCTACAATAAGACAGTTGAGGCAGTCCTGGCCCGCTTGTCGGCTTTTACCAACACAAGCGGGAAAAAGGATTGCTAAAACTGCAAGCAACCAAATTGCCGCTCGGGTGGTCATGACTTCCCTTTTTGGAAAAGAGCATCAGATTTCGGAAGCATACAGAACATTACTATATCAGTCAATTAAAAAGCCCCCTCACTTTTCGCGGGTGAGGGGTCAGTTGAAGGCCCTTTTTCGTGAGCCGAAGAAATTAGCCAACTGGTTCAGAGGGTCGTTTTCGGAAACAACCACAACGTTCCCGCCGAGTTTTTCAACTTGCTTGCGGAACGCTTCCTGTTTCCGTTCGTGTTCCCTCCGGATAGCGGCGGCGTCCTCCGCCTTTATCTCGGTAAGCCGGCCGTCCCGGACGTTGCGGGTCATGATCGTTCCGTGCCCGCCGCTCCAGGCAAGCTCGTTGGCATCATCCACAAGCAAGAAGATGAGGTTTTCCTGGTGGCGCGCCGCCAGCGCTTCGACTGTTTCCGTGTTCAGCGCCGTGCGTCCATACAGAACGTCAGCCATGTCCGACAGAACGAATACTGCCGATTGCTGCCTGACCCTGCCCAGAACGGCATCGAGACATTCGTTGACGTCTATGCCCGACTCCATCCACGGCTTGCCGGCCTCCACTGTCTTATAAAAGTCGTTGGCGCCGCTGACCAGCATCTCGGCCGCGTGAAAGATGCGTTTCTGGCCGTGCCGGGGAGGCAAGAAGAAGTTAACGATCGGACCGAACGCAACGATACCGACCGGATCATTGAGGCGTGTGCTTGTGAAAGCAAGCGTTGCC
The DNA here is from genome assembly GCA_964521925.1 of uncultured Candidatus Saccharibacteria bacterium. Classification (GTDB taxonomy): domain Bacteria; phylum Patescibacteriota; class Minisyncoccia; order 2-02-FULL-40-12; family GWA2-44-9; genus JACPAB01. The sequence goes on from CAZFTW010000024.1 coordinate 7,168, forward strand.
ATCATGCGAAGCATGAAAAGGAATTTGCTCTCCGTATCTTTGAACCTGACGAGAGTTGAGGGCGAAACATCAAGGGCCAGTATTGTCGGC
>CAZFTW010000024.1:7267-10549 GCA_964521925.1 uncultured Candidatus Saccharibacteria bacterium
TCGGCCAGGTCTGGATAGTCAGTTTCCAGTTAATGGCCCTGAAAGAATCCCCTCTCTTCCAGCCGGAGATCTTTTTCATTCGATACCCTCTGCCGACCAGACGGGTCAAATGCCGGCCAATGACAGAGTTCCTGGCTTTGCCGGAAAAGACCTCCTGTCTTAGGCCTTCTATCTGCCCGAGGATGTCGTCTATCTCCATCTCGGCATCTCCACCAGTTTCAGTATCTCTTCGAACACAACCTCCTTGGCCCGGCTGCCAAACTCGCGCTCAAGCCGGAACTCTTTTTCCGGCCGGAACTTCAGGCGGTGCGGAATAACGTGCCTTGCGGCGGCTTTGATGTGTTCGGGCCTGATCTGGTCGCTGCCTTCAAAAAAGGCCTCGACCTGCGCAACGGGTTCAAGATGCAGGTTAACCCTGGGAGACGCGCCGATAAGGACGTTCTCCCGGACATACCGGATAAGCTGTCTGTTGTCGCTCGCATTGCTGACAGTTCTCGGGTCGGTGCTTTGGAGAAGCCGGGCCCGATATTGCGAGCCGTGAAGCGACGGCTTGACCGTTTCGTGTATGTGCCTGGCAGCCGCCAAGATCTCATTCTGGTTGGTAACTTCTTCGATGCACTTGCCGACAACATTGAAGACACTGATCTTCCCCTCATCTTCAAGGGAAGGCCGGTAAATGGGCACGGCCAGAGTGATACGGTCAAGTTCGGCGCGGGTGTTGGGCTGGGTGCCTTCTTCCTCACCGAAAATGTTCTGGGTCATCATGACCATGAAAAACCTGTCGCCGGTGTCATCCTCAAGATCTCCGGAAACCGGATAAAGAGGGAGGGTTTTCTTGGTTCCTGTTTTCCCGTCGCCGAAGTCAATGTTCTCCTGCTCGGGAGTCGCGGACCTTTCCTCCATCGCTTCAAGCAGAGCCGATTTGGCTTCGGCAAGAATGCGGTTTGATTCGTCTATCAGGACGATATTCGCATACAGCTTGCCCGGGCGGAATTTGATGGAGCGCCCGCCTTCGGCGTTCTCAACAAAAACGTAGTCGCCGAGAATGTCGTGTGGCATCAGGTGGGTCATGCCCTGGACCCTGTTGAATGCCGCATTGATGCTCATAGCGATGGACATTACCAGGTCGGTTTTGCCGACACCAGTGTCCCCGAAGAACATGATGTGGGGCTGGCCCAGCTTTTTGGTCCTGGTGATCTTGTCGGTGTAGGGCAGTGAAGCAAACAGCGCCCTGACCAGTATCCTGGCTGTATCGTCCAGACCGAAGAGCCACTTTGTGGTCTCGGCGCGTATCCGTTCCTCAAGCTCCATGATGGAGCGACGGTCAAGGTGCTGTTCCATGATGAGCACTATCCTTGTTGTTTTGAAAAAACTTGCTCTGACTTTACAAAAAGAATCGGATAGCGTCAATCCCGTTAGAAGTCCGACCTGCCTCAAAGGCATGGTCGGCAGACGACCCCTCGAAGAGGGGCGTCTTACTTCTAACGGGATCAATTTAAAACCCCGCCGTGGCGGGGCCGTTATCTCAATCGCTCCAGAGCTCTTTTGAGCTCGTCTAACGGGAGAAGGTTTAGCGTAACCCTGGGATAGTAGTGGACCAGGCCATCACTTTCCAAAACCCTTTCGCCTTCACCGCGGATCTCGTTGCTGTTTATTCCGATGAGCTCCCCCCTTTCATTCACGGTCGGTCCGCCGGAGAGGCCGCCGAAACTGATAATGTGGTCGGCGGCGGCTTTAACGGAAAAGATCGCCTGAACAACATCGTCAAGTTCTCCCCTAGCCCTATTCGCTACGGAAGAATTGCGAAGAAGCGCATCCGTTTCCGCCACCGTGGCAGGCAGGTTGTCATAGACAAACTCTTTCGTCTCAAGCTTCCCATTAACCACTTCCATTTCTTTGATGCCGTAATACATTCCGGTGATGCGGTGGATGGTCTTGTCCTTCTGCAAGCTTTCGCGGTGCATGTGTATGCCCCGAATAAATGCCCTGTCGCCCTTATTGGGAAGGCCTCCCAAGGGATAAGGTTCGGGAAAACCGGACGGGTCAAAGTTCTCGGCTATCTCCAAGAAGCCGACATCCGTGACTCCGGCATCAAGCTTCCGGCGGGCCTTATAGACCCTTCCGCAGAAGAACAACTTGTATTCCGTATCAAGAGCGACCACGTGCCTGGCTGTGGCGAATCTGCCCGACTCCTTCGGCCCGACCAAGAAAGCGCTCCCGGTTGTGCTTGCGACATCAAACCTGCCGCCTCTTTCCACCACCACAGCCGCAACCGGCTCTGCTCTGAAATCCCCTTCGGTGGGGTAAGTGCCTGCTTTCTGGTGTAGTGTCCGCTTGTCTTCCGGAGGCCCGCAGGCACAAACGAAAAGACACAAAAGCACGACGATAATTCTCATGTTGGCCTCGATTTTCAAGCAACTTGCGGTTATGGTATAATATTGGCCAATTAATGACAAACCAAGCACTGACAAAAACGGTATCGCGAACTCCCGTTTCACCGGGAGTATACCAATTCATCTCCGCCGGAAAAGAAATATATATAGGAAAGGCGTCAAATATCAAAAACCGCCTGCGTTCGTATTTAAGAACAACCGACCCAAGGATACAAAAGATGCTCTCGACAGCAGAAAAAGTTGAATTCAAAGAAACCGACTCGGACATCGAAGCCCTTATCCTCGAATCCCAACTCATAAAGAACCTCCGCCCCAAATTCAACATAATGCTCCGGGACGACAAGCAGTACTTCTATGTGGTTTTCACTCCGGAAAAATTTCCTAAAATTTTTCTTACGCACCAACCACATAAATTTCTAATTTCTAAATCCGAATTTCTAAACAAATCCCAAATCCAAAATTCCAAAATTAAAACGAATTCGGATTTCGGATTTCGTGCTTCGGATTTTGAATTTATTGGGCCTTTCACCGACGGCGCCGCACTCAAGGCCACAATGAGATTTCTGCGTTCGGTATTCCCATATTGCACCTGCAAGCAGCTCCATCACAACCGGTGCCTTAATTATCACATCGGAAAATGCCTCGGCTTCTGCTGCCTGCGGTCGGGGGCTTCGAGTAAGGAGAAAAGGGCCTACGCCGAAAACACAAAAGCTGTCAGGGAAATATTGAGCGGGAAAAAGAATTCGTTGGTAAAAGAGCTAAAAAATGAATTGGGAGTCCTGACTATAAAAATGAGAGATTTTGTCCCGATTTTGTTTTCGGCCAAGCCGAAATTACAAAATCGAGGATCCTCGATTTCAAACAAAATCAAAGATTTTGATGAAATCGG
>CAZFTW010000025.1:0-10328 GCA_964521925.1 uncultured Candidatus Saccharibacteria bacterium
TCTCAAAAGTTCCTTCTTTTTCACATCGTTGTCGTTTCCGACGATAACCGTAACGGCCGAGTCGGTATGAAAACCATTAAAAAATATGCCCATATCGAGCTTGAGCACGTCGCCGTTGTTCAAAACTTTTTTCTCCGATGGAACTCCGTGAACTATTTCTTCGTTGACCGAAGCGCACAGAACGGCAGGATAGTTCTCAAAGCCCAAGAACGACGGCTCAACCCCATAAGACAAAACGAGCTCTCTTGCGAGCTTTTCAAGCTGGAAGGTGTTGATTCCCGGCTTCACTTCTTCCTTTAACCTCCGAAGTATCTTGGCCAGTATCTCGCCCCCTTCTTTCATTATTTTTATATCTTCTTTGGTCTTTAATTTAACCATGTATTTTTTCTAAAATTTCTTTAAACACATCTTCAACTGACTGTTCGCCATTTATTTTTATAATCAGTCCTTTGTCTTTGAAAAAATTTATTGCCGGCACAACCCTCTCCTCATACCAATCAAGCCGCTGGTTTATGGCATTCTTGTCATCATCGTACCTGGCTCTTTTCAATAAACGTTTCATCGCCTCTTCTCGGCTTATTTCTATTATTAAGGCCTTAGTATTGTCTATCCTTTCAAGCCATGATAAAAAGCCGTATAAGTCCTCGGCTTCATTCAAACGCCTCGGCAGGCCGTCACAAAGCAAACTTTGATCCTTTTTTAATTTATAAGATATCTCGTGCATCCAAAGAGTGGTTGCCATTTGGTCAAAAGGCAACCCGCCCTTATCCAGCACTTCTTTTATCCTGACTCCGGCATCAGTGCTTTGTTCTGCCAGATTCCGAAACAGATCTCCGGTAGCTATGTGTAACATGTTCTTAAAATGTTGCGCCAACAACTCCGCCTGAGTGCCCTTACCCGAACCCGACCTGCCAAAAAGTATTAAGTTGACTGGTTTATCGTTATTCATCTTTTAAATATATCATCTTAAAAACCAAAAAAAAAGACCACTTAGCACTAAGTGGTCTTTTGTGGAAATCAATTACTAATACTCATACATGCTTAATTGCGCATCAACCTGCTTCATTATTTCCAGCGCCACCGAAACGACGATAAGAATTGAGGTGCCTCCGACCGTGAAAGTGCTGACACCCGTCGCTCCCTGGACAATATTGGGCATGACGGCTATCAATCCCAGAAATATAGCTCCGACCAAAGTTACCCTGTTCAGCAAGTGGTTCAGGAACTGGGCCGTCATCGGACCGGGCCTGATGCCGGGAATGTACCCGCCCTGTTTTTGGATGTTCTCGGATATAGATTTGGGGTCGAAGGTTACTGCGGTATAGAAGTATGTGAAGAGAACCACCAGCAAGAAGTAGAATGTCGCATACCATGTTTGGTTTTGCACGAAATTATTGAAAAAAGTGGCAACCCGAGCCACGATCGGGATACTGGAACCGGCGAAAAAGTTGGCGATAAGACCTGGAAAGAGCAGAAGCGACAAAGCGAAGATTATCGGAATGACTCCGGCGTTATTGACCCTCATCGGAAGATAGGTTGATACGCCTCCGTAGACCTTCATGCCCCTGATACGCCTGGCGTAGTTGATGGGAATATTTCTCTGGGCCTCGCTGATATAGACAACGCCGACGATAACCGCCAACGCCACGATGATAAAGCCGAGATACGTAAAGAGCTGGCTGGGATCATAGGTAAAAAGCGTCTGCTGGATGCTTCTGGGAAAACCGGCGACTATTCCGCCCAAGATAAGAATGGAAACGCCGTTGCCGAGATTCTTTTCGGTTATCAGTTCGCCGAGCCACATCAAGAACACGCTTCCCGCGACGACAACCGATATCGCGCTTACCCAGGTCATCAAATCCAAATTCCCGATAAGACCCTGCCTCGAGAACAAAGTCAGAAATCCGTATCCCTGCAAAGCGGCCAGAGGAACCGTCAATAATCTGGAGCATTGGTTGAATTTCATTCTGCCCGCTTCGCCTTCATACTTATATAACTGTTCCAGCGAAGGGAATATCATGGTCAAAAGCTGCATGATGATGGAAGAGGTTATGTAAGGCCCCAAACCGAGCATGCCGATGGAAAGGGCCGAAAGCGAGCCGCCGGTAAACGAACTGATAAGCCCGAAGAACTGGTTTTGGGCAAAGAAATCGCTCAAGCGGGATGCATCCACCGCCGGAATGGGAATATTAGAGATCAGACGGAAGACGGCTAAAATGAAAAATATGAACAGTATCTTGTTCCTTAGGTCCGGCTTCTTGAATATCTGAAGGATTTTATCCATCCCGTTAGAAGTCGCTGCTACGCAGTCCGGTGGTCAACCGTTTGTGCGTCCCGTTAGAAGCAGAGGCGCGCTGTGAGCCCTCGCGGCTTCTAACGGGATGCGCAGAACAACTATTGTTATTTATTTGATATTTCATAATTCGTTTAACCCGTTAGGGCGACTTCTAACGGGATTCATTAATTATTTTGCCGCCGCTTTTCGTTATTTTTGTCTCCGCTGATCTGGAAAATTTGAATTCCTTAAATTCGAGTTTTCTTTTTAACTCACCCTTGCCGAGAACCTTGGCGCCTTTTGAGGTTGGACTTATCAAGCCCTGCTCAACAAGAAATTTAGGGGTTATCAGCTGGCCGTCGGCAAATTTATTGAAGAAATCCAGATTTAAGACAGGCAATTTCTCTTGCCTCAACCGGTAGAAGCGGTGCTTCGTGTGAGGCCTGTTGGAACCGGGCTTTTTGGAAGCGCCCCTTTGTTTCGGGAAAAGCTGCCAGATGCGATTGTCGCCACCCCTAAATCCGGGTTTAACCGACGCCCCGGCTCTGGATTTTTGACCCTTAGTGCCTCCGCCGGAAAAAGTTCCCCTTTTCCCTCCGCGGCCGACACGCTTTACCGATTTGCGACGGGTATTTGGTTGTAAGTTTGATAAATCCATATTAGAAATTGCGGGGACTGATCTTCTTCAACGCTTCAATGGTCGCCATGGCGATATTAACCTTGTTATTGGTCCTCCCGACGATCTTGCCCGTTAAGCGGGTAATGCCGGAAAGCTTGGCCACGACTCGGACAGGACCGCCGGCTTTTACTCCGCCTCTTGCGGGCTTAAGCAAAACCACCGCGCTGTTGTATTTTGCTTCAACCTGGTAAGGGATGGAACCGTCCTTTATCGGCACAACTATCATATTCTTCTTGGCCTGGTTGTAGGCCTTCTGAACGGATTGGGCGACATCCTTTCCTTTGGCCATGCCGCCTCCGACTTTTCCTTTGCCGTCGCCTATCGCAATGGTCGCCCTGAAACTGAACCTCTTGCCGCCCTTGGTCACACGGGAAACCCTGTCGATAGCCAAGACCTTCTGCTCGTATTCGGGCTTTCGGTCAGAACCCGGACCGCCTGGTCTTCTGCCCCTGGGTCCGCCGCCTCGGCCCCCGAATCCTCCCCTGCCGAATCCGCCTCGGCCGGTGTTACGCTGAGGTTGCGTGGGTTGCTGGGTCTGGGGTGTTTCTGTTTGTACTGATGTTTGCTGTTCCATCCCGTTAGAAGTCGCTGCTGCGCAGTCCGGTGGTCAACCGTTTGTGCGTCCCGTTAGAAGCAGAGGCGCGCTGTGAGCCCTCGCGGCTTCTAACGGGATGCGCAGAACAACTATTGTTATTTATTTGATATTTCATAATTCGTTTAACCCGTTAGGGCGACTTCTAACGGGATTCCATATTTAAAGTTTAATTCCGCCCTTTCTCAATCCCTCGGCGACCGCCTTTACTCTGCCGTGAAACTTGAAGCCCCCCCTGTCGAAGACGGCTTCGGTCATGCCTTGCTTTTTCATCTCTACGGCTAAGTTCTCGCCGACCTGCCCGGCTTTGTCCGATTTTTTTCCGGATTTAACTTCCATATCCGAAGCGCTCAACAGTGTTTTGTTCGACATATCGTCTATAACTTGAACATAAATATATTGGTTGCTTTTGAATACGGCAATCCTGGGCCTCTTGGCAGAACCTGAAATCTTAGCTCTTACTTTAGCATGTCGTCTTATTCTTTGTTGCTGTTTTGTTTTAGTATTCAAAATAATAATGGCTAAATTGCTATATTGTTAAATTGCTAACAATACAACAATGTAACAATTTTATCCGGAAGCTACCGCCTTCTTTCCCGCTTTCCTTGTTATAACTTCTCCCTGATATCTGATACCGCTTCCTTTATAGGGTTCCGGTTCCCGGAACGAGCGGATCTCTGCGGCGACCTTTCCAACCAGTTCCTTATCTATTCCCTGAACGGTAATGGTATTCTTCTCCACCTTGAAAGCGATGCCATCCGGAGCCGCGTATGAAACGGGGTGGGAAAATCCCAAGCCGAGTTCCAACCCGTTTCCTTTTACGGCGGCCTTATATCCCACGCCCTGGAACTCCAGGACTTTCTCAAAACCTTCGGAGACACCTTTGAGCATGTTCTTGGCCGTCGCGCTGCCCAAACCCCATAATGTCTTGTTCTCGCGATTTATGACAGACGGCTTCAGGGTAAGTTCGGAATTTTCTACTTTAACCTCCAGGCCGGCGGGTAACTCGCGCTTCAGCTCCCCCTTAGGTCCCTTTACCGAAATCCAAGAGCCGTCGATCTTCACTTCGACTCCGTTCGGTACTTGAATTGGTTTTTTCCCTATCTTTGACATGGTTTAAAAATTACCAAACTTCGAAAAGAATCTCTCCGCCAAGTTTGTTCTTTCTCGCTTCTTTGGAATCCATTATTCCTTTTGGGGTTGAAATGACCGCCAGACCGTATCCGGAACGGACCGGTTTTATGTCTTTGGCTTTAATGTAAATCCTCCTTGAGGGCTTGCTGATTATCTTCAAACCGTTCAATGCTCCCTCATTGTCTTGATACTTCAGGGTCAGGTAAAGGTATTCGTGTTCGGCTTTGGCGGCTTTTTTATTCTTTCTTTCAACATCGGAAAGGTATCCGGCGCTCTTCAGTATTTCGGCTATCCTGAACTTAACCTTTGAAAAAGGCAAAGACACCTGTTCGTGCCCGACCGCCTGGGCATTCTTTATCTGTATCAGCATGTTTGAAATTGGGTCCATATGTTTAGTATTTAGAACTTAGCCATTAGAACTTAGTAATCTATTTTCTATTGGCTAATCACTAATGGCTATTCTTACCAGCTTGATTTCTTAATTCCCGGCAATAGGCCCTGGCTGGCAAGTTCCCGGAAATGGATCCTGCACAAACCGAATCTCCTCATATAAGAGCCCTTCCTGCCGCACATAAAACACCTTCTCACTGTGCGGGTTGAGAATTTGGGCTTTTTATTCGATCTTGCGATTGTAGATTTCTTGGCCATATTTTTCTATTTGATGGGAAATCCCATTAACTTTAAAAGCTGGGCTCCCCTCTCTTTATTCCCGGCATTTGTCATAACGGTTACCTGAAGTCCGAAGATATCCTTCAAATTCTCGTAATTGACTTCGGGAAATATGCTCGACTCTTTGATACCGATGTTCAAGTTCCCCATGCCGTCAAAATTTTTCCGGTCAATTCCTCTGAAGTCCTTTGATCTCGGCAATGCTATCGATATCAGACGGTCCACGAAATCATACATCCTTTTGCCGCGCAGGGTAACCGATATGCCGACATTCACTCCCTCTCTTATTTTAAATCCGGATATGGATTTCTTGGCTTTTCTGAAAACCGGCTTTTGACCCGAGATCAGGGTCAGGTCTTTGGCTATTCTTTCAATAGCTTTGTCGTCCTTGGATATCCTGCCGACACCGGTGTTAACGACCACTTTCCCTATCTTGGGCACCGCCATTATGTTGGAAATGCCAAATTCTTTCTGCATCGCAGGTATCACTTCTTTTCTGTATTTTTGCAGCAATCTCGGCGTCATTTTAGCGTTCAATATTTTAACACACTATTTGATTTTTGAAAACTTTTATCCCGCACCAATCTTTTCCGCTGACCGCCATCCGCCTGCTGGCGGAAGGGGGCGGGATTGGGGCGGGACTCCGCCTCACACTTCGGCTCCGCACTTTTTACAAATTCGGACCTTTCTCGGAGTGGGCTCCCGACCGTGCTTTAGCCGGTCAGGGAACTCTGTTATCCCGCCCTCTATTCTATATCCTATCCGGGTCGGTTTTCCGCACGACTTGCAGACCAGGGAAACACTGGCCGCATGGACAGCCCGCTCTTTCGAAATTATCTGCCCTTTCTGGCCCTGTTTTCTGGCGCGGACGGCTTTTTTGAATAAATTCAAACCCTCGATAACAACCTCGTTCTCGTCTATGAAAACTTTGCTGACCTTGCCGGTCTTCCCTTTATCTTTGCCGTTAAGCATTATTACATTGTCTCCCTTTCGAATTTTCATATTGGAAATTGTAAATTGAAAATTGATAATTGCTTTAGACGAGTTCCTCGGCTAAAGACGCTATGGTATTAAATCCTTTCTCTTTTATTTCTCTCGGGATCGGGCCGAATATTCTTCCGCCTTTCGGCTCCTTTCCGTCGAGGATCACAACGGCGTTGTCGTCGAATTTTATATATGTGCCGTCTTTCCTCCGGAACGGTTTTCTTTGCCGGACAACAACCGCTCTCAAAACTTCCTTTTTCTTGACCGCTTTTCTGGGTTCGGCAACCTTAACGGAAACCACGACAATATCGCCAAGCTGGGCGTATCTGCGCCGGGAGCCGCCAAGCACCTTGAAAACACCGACCTTGGTAGCCCCGCTGTTATCCGCAACCCCTACTATTGAACGTAATTGCAACATGTTTAGAAATTAGTAATTAGAAATTAGAAATTTAATCGGCTTTGCCGATGATTATCCATCTTTTTTCTTTGGACATCGGCCTGGTCTCGCCAATAATGACCTTATCGCCGGTGTGATACTGGTTATCGGGGTTATGTGCCTTGAACTTTCTCGTGCTCTTAAAATATTTCTTATATTTCGGGTGTTTCTTCAATTTCAAAACCTCGACCACCACGGTCTTCTGCATCTTGTCCGACACGATAATACCCTTCAGCAATCTTTGTTTTTTGTTTTGCTCGGTCATATTATTTCAAATTATTTAAAGCGGTCATTATCCTGGCGATATCTTTTTTGGCTTTCTTTATCTGGCTTACGTCCTTGAGCTTGTTTTCGTTCAAGTCAAACTTAAGCTTTAAAAGTTTTGCGGTTTCGGTCTTATGCATTGTCTGGAGTTCCGCCGCGCTTTTATTGTCGGTTTCCATCTTTTTCATCCCGTTAGAAGTCGCTGCTACGCAGCCCGGTGGTCAACCGTCTGTGCGTCCCGTTAGAAGCAGAGGCGCGCTGTGAGCCCTCGCGGCTTCTAACGGGATGCGCAGAACAACTATTGTTATTTATTTGATATTTCATAATTCGTTTAACCCGTTAGGGCGACTTCTAACGGGATCTTTTTACGATCCTGGTTTTTATAGGCAGCTTGTGGGCCCCAAGCGTCAACGCCTCCCTGGCCACCTGCTCCGTCAAACCGTCTATCTCAAAAATTATCTTTCCAGCCTCGACAGGCGCGACGAAGTGGGACAATGCCCCCCTGCCTCCGCCCATTCCGACCTCGCTCGATTTGGAAGTCCTGGCTTTATCGGGGAAAACCCTTATCCATATTTTGCCGCCCCTCTGAACAAATCTTGTCATCACGCGCCTTGCGGCTTCAAGCTGGTTGGATTTAAGCCACGAAGATTCTTCGGATTTCAGCCCGAAACTTCCAAAGCTTAACTGAGTGCCTCTTGAGGCCTTTGCTTTTAACTTACCCTTATGGACTTTCGTGTGTTTTACTCTTGAGGGTTGCATGACGATTTTGTCAGCGAGGTATTGCGAGCTTGCGAGCAGTCGAGCTGCTTACAAAACTCGTCACCCCGCCCTATCTGGAATCAAGGTTTGATTTTACCACACATCAGAGACGAAAGTCGCCTTCCGGCTCAATTTGTATGATATCACTCACCTTCAGCCCAGATAGGGCGGGGTAAGGTTTGACAGCTGTGATCACTTCGGCTTCGCCTCACGATCCCAGGTCAAGCCCTTATATATCCAGACCTTGACGCCAACCGTGCCATAAGTCGTATGGGCGGTCGCTTTGGCGTAGTCAATATCGGCTCGCAGCGTCTGCAAAGGAAGATTGCCTTCTTCAAGGTGCTCCGAGCGGGCAATCTCGGCCCCGTCCAAACGCCCCCCGAGCTGGATCTTGGCTCCTTTGGCCTGCCGGTTAGCCATTATCTTGAAAAGCGTCTGTTTCATGAGCCGCCTGAAAGGAATCCTCTTTTCTATCTGGTCAACGATGGCCTCGGCCATGATCGCGGCCGATAACTCCGGGCTCTTTATCTCTTGTATCTCGATCCTGACCGCGACTTTCTTTTTCAGAAGTTTTTGAACGGATTTTTTGAGTTCCTCCACTCCGGTCCCGCCGCGTCCTATCAAAAGTCCCGGTCTGGCGGTATGGACAATGACGTTAAGGGAATCGGTTCCCCTTTCGAGTTCGATCTTATCAACGCTCATGTTTTTGAGCTTCTTGGTCAGGAATTCCCTCACAGCCACATCGTCTTTAAGATATTGGACATATTTGCGTCCACCAAACCAGCGGGATGCCCAATCCTTTGATATGCCTGTTCTGAATGATGTTGGTGATATTTTTTGTCCCATGGTGTTTAAACGGATTTTCTTTGGAATAATCTTTTTACGAAACCCTGCCCGACTCCCGGCTTCTTTCCGATCTCGGTCTTTATCTTGGGCTTTTTTGTTTCCCTGTGCATCTTCTCTTCCGAAACGTGTTCGTGATCATGGTCATGAACCGGCGCGGTCTCCTTAACAACCTCCCTCTTCATGCCGGCCACCCTCTCGGCCAAAACCAACTTTATCAAGCTGGTCTTTTTTTGGATCGGTGAAGCCCTTCCGAAACCTTTCGGCTTGAACCTTTTCAACTTGACCCCCTCATTAACGATAAAGTCCTTAACATAAAGATTGTCCTTGACCATATGGTAGGTATTCTCGGCGTTGGCTACAGCTGAATTCAAGAGCTTAAGTAGGGCCGGGGAAGTCCTTCTAATATAATGCTCGAGCTGGGCGGCCGCCTCGGCGACGCCTTTGCCTTTGACCAAATTCACAACCGCCCTGACTTTTCTCGGGGCTATTCTTAATCCGTTCAATTGTGCTTTAACGATAGCCATTAGTTTATTAGTTATTAGCCATTAGTTTTTATTTTTACATTCTAATGGCTAAGTTCTATTTACTTCTTCGCTTCTGCTGCAGGCGCGGCTTTTGCCGCTTGTGCCGCTTCTATATCCTTCTGCTTCTGGGCGGCTTCCAATTCTCTTTGCATTCTTCCTCCGTGTCTTACGAACTTCCTGGTCAAAGAAAATTCTCCCAGCTTATGCCCGACCATGTCTTCGGTAATGAACACCGGCACGTGAACCCGGCCGTTATGGACGCCGAACGTGTAGCCGATCATCTCCGGAACTATTGTCGCGGCCCGGGCCCAGGTTTTTACTATCGTTTTGTCGCCCGCCTTCAAATTGGCTATCTTTTTCAATAACCTCTGGTCGACATACGGACCTTTTTTAAGTGATCGTGACATTTTTTCGTTTTACTTGTGTCTTCGTCTGACAATGAATTTGCCCGATTTCTTTTTCTTGTTGCGCGTTTTCCTTCCGCCGGTAACTTTACCCTGCGCGGTTTTCGGCCTTCGGGTGCCCCGACCCTGTCTTCCTTCTCCTCCGCCGTAAGGGTGGTCAACCGGATTCATGGCCGTGCCTCGGACTTTCGGTCCTTTCCCAAGCCATCTGGTCCTTCCGGCTTTGCCCAGGTTGATGAAAGTATGTTCGGCGTTGGAAAGCTGGCCTATTGAGGCGAAGCACTCTTCCGAAACCATTCTAACCTCGGATGAAGGCATGACCAACTGAACGTATCCGGCCTCTCTGGCCAGAACGGTTGCTCCACTTCCCGCTGACCGGACCGCGATGCCTCCCTGGCCGGGCCTTAATTCAACATTATGAACCACAGAACCCTGTGGGATGTTCTTCAGCTTTATTCTGTTTCCTGGTTTCAAGGGGGCTTTCTCGGCCGTGACGATAGTATCCCCGACATTCAGATCTTGCGGCGCCAATATATATCTTTTTTCTCCATCCGAAAAGTGAATTCTCGCAATCCTAGTCGTTCTATTCGGATCATGCTCTATCGCGAAAACTTTACCCGAGATATTAATTTTATCCTGTTTGAAATCAACAAACCGATAAAGTTTTTTGTGTCCGCCTCCCTTGTGCCGAACGGTGATGCGACCGTGGTTATTGCGCGCCGAAGTTCTTTTAATGCCTTTGGTAAGGTTTTTTTCCGGTTC
>CAZFTW010000026.1:0-10215 GCA_964521925.1 uncultured Candidatus Saccharibacteria bacterium
TTATTTCTCTTGAACCCGCCTAAGTTTCGTTCTACGAAATTTGGGCGGGTGAACCAGGTCATCTGGCGTTTTGAGTATTTGATTATGTCCCGAAGCAGGCCCTCTTTCATCTCTTTGTAGCTGATTTCTTCGTTTAAATATCTAATAAGCCATCTATATTCTAGACCAAAGTTATAAAGGCGTTTTTTACTTATGCCGGACTTTAAAAGGCGCTTAACTTCTTTGACCATTCCTTGCTTCAATCGGATATCTAACCGTTTTTCGATTTTTATGTTTAGGTCTTTTGGTCTTATTCCCAACCATAATACTCGGTACTTAATGCTGGATTCTAATTTTGGCACTGGTCTGCCGGTAGACAAAGTTATCTCAAGCGCCCTGACAAGGCGTCTTTTATTGTTTGAATCAATATTCCGGGCCCGGACAGGATCAAGCTTTTTCAACCTCTTAAAAAGCTGTTCCGCGGATTGTTTCGCGAGTTCCGCGCGCAGTTTTTGATTCGGGGGCACTTCCGGCAGGACCACATCACGGACAAGAGCATCGATGTAAAATCCGGTCCCGCCCGCGACTATCGGCAACTTATTATGACTTACGATGTCATGGATGGCTTTCGAGCCGAGTTTTTTAAAATCGGATACGGTAAAAACTTTTTTAGGATTCACTACATCGATAAGATGGTGTTTAACCAGCCGCTGCTCTTTTTTGGTGACTTTTCCGGTGCCGATGTCCATTCCCCGGTAGATCTGCCTTGAATCCGCCGAAATTATTTCACCCTTGAATTTTCGGGCTAAAAATATGCCCAGAGCGGACTTGCCCGACGATGTCGGCCCAATAATGGCTATAATACGGGGTTTTTTGAGTTTTCGCACAAAATATGTTATAATATAAACATCAGATAACGCAAGTTCTTTTAACGGAGGTGCGTGATGCCGGACGCCGAAAAGGCCGAACGCGGGTACTTGTGGTACTGGCCCCTTTTGGTCTATGGCATCATCGCTCCCTTGAACACCGATGCCATTATTCCACTCGGGCTGCTATTCAAAGTGCCCCGGGAAACACTGCTTCTTACTGTTCCGCTACTGGCATCCCTGGAGCTGTGCTACGGCTTCTGGTTCTGGGGGTGGTGGATCATCCCGCAGGTTCCCCACTTGGAAAAAGTAAGGGAAGCAAGGAAACAGCTCCAGCGGGAAGGGCTTCTCGACCGATGGGTCATTGATGGGGTTCTGAAGGTTTATCGCAGAACCATCAATCCGCAGAATAGCACTCGCCGCCGGATACAGAAGTGGGGGGTTCGTGCAGCATGGGTTATGGGTCTTAATCCCATCCCGTGGCTCCCGACACGCGGCCCCTGTGGGGCAGCGCTTGGGACACTGCGTCTCAAGACCGGCCTCTACCATCTCCTTGTAGCCAACGCCATCCACGCGGTCGGAATGATCTATGGATGGAACTGGCTGCTCGGCCGTTGAAAACAAGGCGCCCCCTCCGGGGCGCCGTTCTATTTCTTTAATTCTATTTCTTCTTTGAGCTGGGCGAGGATGGAATCGATATCCATCGAACCCATGTCGCCTTTGCCTCTTTGGCGGACAGCCACGGCTTTGGCCTTTGCTTCTTTTTCCCCGACTATGAAAAGATAGGGAATCTTCTGAAGTTCGGCCGCTCTTATTTTTTTGCCAAGCGTTTCATTGTCGTTATTTATCTCGGTTCTTATGCCGCAGTCCTTCAATTTATCGCAAACTTCCTGGGCCCATTTTGATTGGTTATCCGATATAGGCAATACCGCAATCTGAACAGGCGAGAGCCAAAGAGGGAACGCCCCTGCATAGTGCTCGATGAGAATGGACAGAAATCTCTCCGTTGAGCCCATCACGGCGGCGTGTAACATGACTACCCTTTCTTTTTTGCCTTTCTCGTTGATGCAGGAAAGGTCAAAGCTTTCCGGCATATGTACATCCAGCTGTATCGTAGCTACTTGCCACTCTCTGCCCAAGGAGTCGGTTGCGATGAAATCAAGCTTTGGGGCGTAGAAAGAGGCTTCTCCTTGTGCCTCAACATGGGGTGTCTTGTTTTCTTTAGCCACGTCACGGAGTATCTCTTCAGCTTTGTCCCAGTGGTCTTTATTGCCTAAATAATTTTCCGGCTTGGCGGGGTCTCTCAGGGAAAGACGCAATTCAAGCTTTAACCCAAATGATTCGTAAAATTTGTGAACTATGTCCCATATTTTTTGTAGCTCATCTTTAGCTTGGGTTATACGGCAGAAGACATGAGCGTCATCTTGGGTAATGGAGCGGACACGAGAGAGACCGGACAATTCTCCGCTTTGCTCGTCTCTATAAACCTTGGTGGTGTCGGCGTATCTTTGGGGCAGTTCTCTGTAGCTGTGGGGCCTTCGTGCATATATCTGGGTGTGGTGAGGGCAGTTCATCGGTTTCATGGCGAATAAATGTCCTTCTCGAGTGGTAATTTTAAAAAGTTCGTCTTTGAATTTGTCCCAGTGGCCACTTTTTTCATAGAGATCCTTTTTGGTGATATGTGGAATGTCTACTCTCTGGTAGCAATATTGCCGCCTAAGTTCCCACACGAAATTATCCAGCAGGTCTCTTAACAGAGTGCCTTTAGGGGTAAAAAGAGGCAGACCGCTTCCGACGAGTTCGGAAAAAGTGAAAAGGTCCAATTCGGCTCCCAGTTTTTTGTGATCGCGCTTTTTGGCTTCTTCAAGCATTGCCAGGTGGTCGTCAAGCTCCTTTTTTGTGGCAAAAGCCAAGCCGTAGATGCGGGTCAGTTGCGGATTTTTCTCGTCTCCTCGCCAATATGCGCCGGCGATGTGAGAAAGTTTGAATGCTTCGGGGTTGATGTCTTTGACACTGGCCACATGGCCGCCTCGGCAAAGGTCGGTGAATTCACCCGAAGTATATAAAGTTATTTTTTCTCCCCTTTCGGCAAGTTCCGCGATGAGCTCTTCTTTGTAGGGGTTGCCCTTGAAAAACTTTTTCGCTTCTTTTTCTGAAACCTCCCGGCCTTCGAATTTAGTCCAGGTCTTTAGGATCTCCCGCATCTTGTTTTCGATGGCAGGCAGGTCGTTATCGGAAATTTTTCCGGCAAAATCGATGTCGTAATAAAAGCCGTCGTCTATTGCAGGGCCGATGGCGAGCTTTGACCCGGGATATAATTCCAAAACCGCCGCACCGAGAAGATGGGCGAGGGAGTGTCTTAAGTGTTCAAGAGAATGCTTCATTGCCTCTACTTAGAATAGCAAAATGAAGCGAGTTTAGGCAACCAAAGCGAGGGGCTTTACGTCGTCGCAGAGAAATTTAATATTGCCGTCGCGGTCGTTTATTTTCCCGGTTGCGATAACCATGCTGTTCTCTTTCCAGATATCGGGATTTTTTTCGAACACATTCGGGAACACGACCACTTCGATCTTTGAAGTAAGGTCTTCAAGCCACGAGAATATCATCGGCCTGCCCGTTTTGGTAACTATCTTCTGGGTCTTGGTGATCATGCCGCCTATTTTCACGGAACCGGATGTCGTGGACGACACGCTTTTGATGGGCAGAACTCTTTCGAGCCGCAGGGTTGTCTGGTATTCGCTAAGAGGATGGGCGGAAACAAACAGTCCCAAAAGCTCTTTCTCCCACATCAACTTTTCGGCCTGGGCTGCCGGTGTCGTTTCGGCAAGGCGTATCGGCGGCAGGGGAGCACTAATGTCCCCGAACAGGCCCATCTGGCCCCCGGAGGCGTTTTTCTGCTTTTCTCTGGCATGGGCGAGAAGGTTTTCCATGTTATATAAGAACAGGTTGCGTTCGCCGAACATATCGAGCGCGCCGCATTTCACCAGCGATTCGAAGGCTTTTTTGTTGAGGTCTTTGTTTTGGATCCTGGTAACAAGGTCCTCGATGTCTTTGTATGGCCCGTTGGCTTCGCGTTCGGTGATGATGGCGTCTGCAACTCCCTCGCCAAGGTTTTTAATGGTTAAGAGTCCGAAGCGGATCTGGTCTCCGGCAGTTGCCGGATCGCCCTTGATGACCGTGAAATCCTTGAAAGAGCTGTTTATTTCAGGCGAGAGTACCGGAATGCCCATTCTTTGGCACTCGGTGATTATCTCGGCTATTTTTTCCGTATCGCCGGCCTCCGCCGTGAGTACGGCGCACATATATTCCGCCGGAAAGTTCGCTTTCATATACGAGGTCTGGTATGCGACACGGCCATAGCAGGCGGCATGGGCCTTGTTGAAACCATAGCCCTGGAACGGCTCAAACAGACCCCAAATGTTTTCGGCCTGTTCTTTGGTCATTCCGCTGTGGGTCTGGCAGCCCTGAACGAATATCTCATGCTGTTTTGCCATTTCAGCCGGTATCTTTTTGCCGACTGCTTTGCGGAATTTATCGACTGTTTCCCAGTTGTAGCCGGCCAATTCCATAGCGGTGAACAGGAGGTCGTCCTGATAGACCAGGATGCCGTATGATTTGGCAAGGAATTTTTCCGCTTTGGGGTGGAAGTATCTGATCTTATTCCGGCCCTGTTTGCGGGCGATATACTCCGGGATGTTGTTTATCGGTCCGGGACGGTAGAGAGCGACCATGGCGTTGATATCGTCTATAACCGTGGGTTTGAGGTCCATAAGATATTTTGTCATTCCGGACCCGTTCAGCTGGAAAAGCCCCTCCGTTTCTCCCTTGGACAGCATTGAAAATGTTTTCTTGTCGTCGAAATGGATTTTTTCGATATCAATATTAATGCCTCGGTGTTTTTCAACCAGGCGGACGGCGTTTTCCAGGATGGCCAGGTTGCGGATACCCAAAAAGTCGAGTTTGGTAAGACCAACCCCGTCTTCCCCGACGGTATACATATCGTATTGAGTTATCAGATTGTCTTCGCCCTTCGGATCGAATTGGATGGGAACATACTCTATCAACGGTTTGGGGGCGATAACCACGCCGGCGGCGTGAACCGAAACGTGCCGGACGGTGCCTTCAAGTTTTTTCGCAATGTCGAGGATCTGGCGCGATTCTATATCCCTCTCGTAAAGCTTCTTCAGTTCGGGTTCGAGCTCCATGGCGTGGTCAATGGTCATCGGAAAGCCCTGGGAGCCCATCGGGATAAGCTTGGCTATCCTGTCTCCGAGTTCATACGACTTTCCCGTGGCTCTTGCGACATCCCGAACCGCTCCCCGGGCCAGCATCGTGCCGAAGGTGCCGATCTGGGCCACTTTGTCGGCTCCATATTTCTTTTTGGCGTATTCGATGACTTCCTGCCTTCTGTTGTCGGCGAAGTCCATGTCGATATCCGGCGCAGACGGGCGGAACGGATTGAGAAATCGCTCGAAGGGAAGTTGGAACTCCAACGGATTTACGTTGGTGATGCCGGACAGGTAGGCCACCAGCGAACCGGCGACCGAACCGCGGACGGTGGTGTAGATCTTGGATTCATGGGCGAAACGGAGCAGGTCGGCAACAACAAGGAAATAGGGCGCGTAGTTCTTGTTTTTGATTATCTCGAGCTCATATCGGCGCCTTTCTTCGGCTGCAGGATCAATGTGGAGGCCGCGTTCACGCGCTCCTTTGAGTGTCAGCTCATCGAGCATCTGGTCGGCTGTTTTGCCGGGCTCGAGAACGAAGTCGGGGAAAATGAATTTACCCAGTGTCAGTTCGACATTGCATCGGTCGGCTATCTTTTGCGTGTTTTCAACGGCTTCCGGAATGTCTTTGAATTTTTCAAGAGCTTCCTCGGTAGAGATGAAGTGATACTCGCCGTTGCCGGAAAATATCGCGGTGTCTCCGATGTCGGTGTTGGTTGAGATGGCAACCAGGGTCTTATGGGCAAATGCGTCTTCTGGACGGAGATAATGCGAGTCCTGGGTGGCTACCAGGGGAATGTTCAGCTTGCGGGAAAATCCCAGAATGGTGTCCTTCCATTCCTGGAAAAATTCCACGTCCGGGTGATGCATTATTTCAAGGTAGTAGTTTTCCGGGCCGAAGATGGCTTGGTATTCCAATATTATGTTTTCGGCCTTTTCTTTGTTTCCAGATTGAATGGCCCGGCCGAGTTCGCTGCCCGGGCAGCCGGAGAGACAGAGCAATCCTTCGGCGTGTTCGCGAAGAAGTTCCTTGTCCACGCGGGGTTTGTAGTAATAACCCTCCAAGTGGGCGGCGGTCGTGAGCTTGATGAGGTTCTGGTAACCGGTATTGTCTTTGGCCAGAAGCGTAAGGTGGTAGCGTTTGTTGTCTATGTTGGGTTCTTTTTGTAATCGGGAACGGTTGGCGACGTAAACTTCGCAGCCGATGATGGGCTTGATGCCGTTTTTTACGCAGGTGGTATAAAAATCTATCGCTCCATACATCACTCCGTGGTCGGTCAGCGCGATAGCGGTCATGCCGTGCTCTTTGGCCAGCTTGACCATATCCTTGACCTTGGACAGGCCGTCGAGAAGAGAGTAGTGGGAGTGAGTGTGGAGGTGAGTGAACTTCATTACTTCCATTCTAAGCATATAAATTTTTTATGGAAATGTTGATAAGAATTAAATCAAGAAATCGGGCCTAATTGAGGTTGACAAAGTGCTGAAAAGCATGTTATAATTATAAATAGTCAATTCCTGTTCGTATGGACAGGTCCTCCGAGAGGAGAAGGGCGTTAGGTTCCTGCGCCAATCAGGGATCGGTTCTTTCCAAGAGGTGTCGTATGGCAAATCGAATCGAAATTCTGAACGGTCCTTCGCGAGATGCTCTTTGGGAGTCGATGAGAACCAAGGGAATGATTCGCCAAATCTACTTCCAGACAGAAGATTTGGCCTTTGAGTCAATCCCGGCGAGAATCACTGCTCTCAAGGTGGCTCATCCATTCCGGGATTGGTGGTTGTTCGAGGCCATGGCGTTTCCCGGAAAAAGCGAGGAACGTCACATTAGCGGACTCTTCAATAGCCTGGAACGCGAGGGCTGGCTCGAAGGCCTCTAGACTCGCTCACGGAAAAGCCCGCCCGCTTTTCCAGGGCGGGCTTTTTTGTTGTCAAAAAATATATTTTGTGCTAACATTTTCAAGCAATTAATAATTTATAACGCCGTGCGTTTTACTCAAGTTCGAGGCAAAAGCGAGGCCCGGACAGAGCCATACTGAAGTATGGTGAAGGAGGACCGGAGCTTTTAACGAAGAAATTGAGAAAACCCGAAGGGCCCGTACCGCTTAACGTAAGTTAGCGGAGGGCGAACAAGTTATAACAAACTATGGCAGTACCGAGACACCACATGGCCAAAGGCAAGCAGAAAAGGCGCAGAAGCCACCTTGCTTTGAAGCCCAAAAAACTTGCCAAATGTTCCCACTGCGGCCGCGAGGTCATGCCCCATGTCGTTTGCAAATTCTGCGGCTATTATAAGGGCAAAGAAGTCGTTAATGTTCTTGCCAAGAAGCTGAAGAAGAAAGAAAAAAGGCAGCATTCAGCGGCAAAGTAATTTCGTTTAAAACGTAAATGGCCAGTAGACATCTTTCACGTTCTGTAGCAATGCAATCTCTCTATGAGTGGGATTTTCGAGGCAGAAACAAGGACGAACTTGCAGAGATAGTCGAGCGGAACACGAAAGAGTTCGCTTCCGGCGTTGAAGATACCAGTTTTATCGGCCAACTCGTGGACGGCGTTATCAGCCACTTGCCCGAACTGGATAAAATAATCGAGAAAGCTGCGCCCCAGTGGCCGTTGGACCAGATAGCCATCGTGGACAGAAATGTCCTGCGTCTGGGCCTTTACGAACTTTTGTTCGGCAATCGCGAAGAGGTGCCTCCCAAGGTCGCCATAAACGAGTCAATAGAACTGGCCAAGTCGTTCGGCGGCGATTCTTCCGGCAAGTTTGTGAACGGCGTCCTGGGAACCATATACAGGGAGATAGGCGAGCCGGGTAGGGACGATGCGCCTCCGGCCCGGGAGAAAAAAGAGGAACCCGCTCAAGAAAATGAATAATATTCCCGAACTCGAATCCAAGATCGGTTTTAATTTTAAGAACAAGGACCTTCTGCTCCAGGCGCTTACCCACCGTTCGTATTTGAACGAGAATCCGGACTGGCACTTGGACCATAATGAACGGCTGGAATTTCTCGGCGATGCCGTTTTGGAGCTTGTGGTCACAGAACATCTTTATTCGAACTATCCGAATCCGGAAGGGGAAATGACCAATTGGCGGGCGGCGCTGGTCAATGCCATCATGCTTTCGAAGATCTCCAACGAATTCGACCTTAATAAATACGTTCTCTTGTCGCGCGGGGAAGCCAAAGATACCGGCAGAGCTCGGCAGTATATCCTGGCCAATGCCATGGAATCGCTGATCGGGGCGATATACCTCGACCAAGGATACGGTGCTGCGAAAGATTTCATATCTAAATTTATACTCAAAGAACTTCCTGGCATTATCGAGAATAGATTGTATCGGGATGCAAAAAGTTTGTTCCAGGAGATGGCCCAGGACAAGGCGGGCATCACTCCCACTTACGAAGTGTTGAAAGAGTGGGGGCCAGACCACGCAAGGAACTTCGAGGTCGGAGTGTTTCTCGAAAAAGAGATGGTTGCTTCCGGGCAGGGCCCGTCCAAGCAGGAAGCGCAACAGGTGGCAGCAAATGAAGCTCTCAAGAAAAAAGGATGGGCTTGATTTAATAGGTTTTTCTGGTATCCTATTATAACGATGTTAAATATCAGGTTACAAAGAACAGGCAAAAGAGGGCAAGCTTACTTTCGAATAATCGTTGCCGAACACACCAAGAAGCCGAAAGGCAGCGTTTTGGAGCTTTTGGGTTCTTATGACCCACATAAAAAAGAACTCAAAGTCGAGAAAGACAGGATCGAGTATTGGATGTCCAAAGGCGCTCAGATATCTCCTACCGTTAACAATCTTCTGGTAAACCAAAAAATTTGGGACAAACCCAAGATGGAAAGCTGGAAACCAAAAGTAAAGCCGCAAGGCGAAGCTCCAAAGACGGAAGCTCCCAAGGCCGAAACTGCTCCTGCTCCAAAAGAGGAATCCGCAGAGGCCGTTCTTCAAGAAACACCGATAGCTCAATAACAAAAATCCGCTGATAGCGGATTTTTGTTAAATTTGTAATACTATTCCCATGTGCGGCATCTTTGGTTTTGTTTATGCTGAAAAAGTTAAGGCCATACCTATAGTTATGGACGGCTTAAAACGTCTCGAATACCGTGGGTATGATTCTTCCGGGGTAGTTATTACCGAAGGCCATAACCTGTTTTGGAAAAAGAAGTCCGGGCGCCTTGCGGAGCTGGAGAAAGGCCTCAATTATGACAGGTTCGGCACTGTTGCTCTTGGCCAGACCAGATGGGCGACACACGGAACGCCGACCGATAAAAATGCCCACCCTCATTTTGACTGCAAGAAAAACATCTTTCTCGTCCACAACGGAATAATTGAAAACTATAAAGATCTAAAAGCCAAGCTTATCGAAAGCGGCCACTCTTTCTCCTCGCATACCGACACCGAAGTCGTATCTCATCTTATCGAGGATTTCATGAACAAAGGCACGACTTTTGAAGAGGCGGTCCGTCTGACATTGAGATCGATAGTTGGCACTTATGCTTTGGCGATAGTGAATCGTGACGATCCAAATAAAATGATAATCGCCAAGAATTCCAGTCCGCTTCTCGTGGGCTTTTCCGACGATGCAAAATTTGTCGCATCCGACGCTTCCGCAATTTTGGCCCACACCAGGAAGGTTGTGTATTTGAATGACGGGGAATTCGCCGTCTTGACCCAGAATGATTTCAGGATAGCTACTCTCGACAGGAAAGCCGTGTCGAGACAGGAAGACAAATTGGACTGGAATTTGGAATCAGCCCAGAAGAACAACTTCCCGCATTTCATGCTCAAGGAGATATACGAGGAGCCGGAAGCTGTTAGGAATGCTTTGAGGGGCAGGGTAATTGTCCGAGACGGCTTGGCTAAGCTGGGTGGCCTTGAAAGTATCGAAAAAGAGTTGAGGCGGGCAAAGAGGTTGTTAATTTCAGCATGCGGCACGGCATACTATGCCGGCTTAGTGGGCGAGTATATGCTCGAGGAGAACGCGGAAATTCCGGTTGAGGTGGAATATGCATCCGAACTTCGCTACAAAAAGCTTAAACCGGACCGGGATACCTGTTTTTTGGCGATCAGCCAGTCGGGGGAAACAGCCGATACTCTCGGAGCGTTGAAGGAAATAAAAAGAAAAGGCCTTTCGACCATGGGTATAGTCAAT
>CAZFTW010000027.1:0-9130 GCA_964521925.1 uncultured Candidatus Saccharibacteria bacterium
AGGCACCGATGCGCCCCGTGAACGCCGTGCCCCCGCACTTTTTGCAGGGATTCTCTTTGTTGGGCTTGTATATTGTATAGCCGTTCTTGGAGAGGAATTCCGATTGATACTCCGGGGGCATATCAAGGATGGACTCGCTTATCATTTTTTCTTCGGCTGAATTTGCTTTTACCTCAAGCTTGCAGTCTGGGCAGAGCCGTCTTAACAGTCGCTGGGCCGCCGCAACGTTCAAGGTCGAAGGTATTAAATAATTTTCGACACCCATGTCTATTAAACGGGGAATCACGCCCATGGCATCATTGGTGTGGAGGGTGGACAACACTATGTGTCCGGTAAGGGCGGCCTGAGTAGCCAAAGCGGCTGTTTCCCGGTCTCGAATCTCACCAACCATTATAATGTCGGGGTCTTGCCTTAAAATATGGCGCAAACCGCTGGCAAAAGTGTAGCCGATCTCTTCATGGATCTGGGACTGGTTCACTCCGTCCACAAAATATTCGATCGGGTCTTCCAGGGTGACGATGTTCACGTCTTCGCTGTTCACCTTTTTCAACATTCCGGCCAGGGTGGTTGATTTACCGGAACCGGTAGGACCGGTTATCAGAATACTGCCGAATGGCTTTTCCAGCGCTCTTTCTATGACTTCAGCCGATCTGCCGACAAGCCCCAGGTCGGGCAGGTCGATCTTGCTGGTTAAAGGATCCAGGATACGCATCACAACCTTCTCGCCGTTCTTTGTCGGGAATGTCGAAACACGGAAGTCGACTTTTCTGCCCGCTATCTTCGTGGAGAACCTTCCGTCTTGGGCCAAGCGGGTCTCGTCTATCTTAAGGTCGGTGAGGATCTTTATTCTTGTAATGACGGCGGACTGAAGGTTTTTGGGCAGCGTCAAAGACGTGGTCAAAATTCCGTCGATCCTGAAACGCGTGCGGACCCTGTCTTCGAAAGGTTCGATGTGAATATCGGAAGCCCTCGATTCGACTGCGTGTTTTACGATAACTGCAACAATACGGGTTATCGGCGCCTCCGCCGTTATCTCCTCTATGGATTTGACCGGGCCTTCCTTGACTTCGATCTCTTCGGCTAATGACTCCAACGCTTCCCCCACCTCACCGGTCAAGGTTCGGTAGCTCTTTAACAGGTTGTCGAAGTCCCGGTAACTGATGACGTATTTTTCGATGGTGAGGCCCTTGTCTTCACCTATGAATTTCAGGGCCTCCAGGGCGCCGTTGTCTTCGGGGTTCAGGATGCCGACGCGCAAAGTGCCGCCTTCTTTCGAGAACGGGACCGAATGGTAAAAAGTAATTACGTCTTCCGAAACCTCCGTTAAAACCGAACGGTCCACTTCCACTCCTTCAAGATCTACGGCCGGCAACCGATATAGGGACGACTTGAATTTGAGGAGGTCCGGATCAGAGAACAATCCCCTTTCAATTAAAATGCGTCCAAGCTCCTTCTCTTCTTTTTGGGCTTGTTGGACTATCTTGGCTAGTTCGTCTTGAGAAACGATATTCTGACGAACCAGTTCGTCTGAAAGTGTCTGGGGGATTTTGATCATGTTTATCTATGAGCGGAGCGAGTAGTTATAAACTGGTCACCCGCCTAATTTTTGCTTCGCAAAATTTAGGCGGGTAAGTACCTGTTACCAATCGCTTCGCTCTTGGACATATGCTTAAAACGGGAAGAAAAGATCTTTCTTTCCGGTGGCTCCGGGACTGACGGGCGATTCGCCGAAGATCTGGAGAGATTGGAACTTTTTGTTCGCAAGGATGCTGAAATCTATCTGCAGGCCCTCGAAAGCCTTGAGGTCGTCATTTTGGGCGATCGGCGGAGGCGGTATCGGAACCATAGCCGGCACTGCGTAGCTGGAATAATAAAAGTAACCGGCAACAACTCCCAAGAGGACTATCATCACCAGTATCAATAAATTTTGTGTTGGTTGAGGCGCCATTTATTTAAGATAATACGCGTTTCCTTTGATGGAAAAGTTCAATAATCCCGGATTATCCGCCGCGCCAGCTGCGGCGTCTATGGAAGTGACATCTATGATGCGCAGGTTCTTTTCGGCGGATTGAAGGAAGCTTACCAGTCCCACGTAGCTTCCGCCCATCGTTATTTCAATGGGGAGAAAGTTGTAAGATTCCTGACCAGCCGATGGTTTGCCGGTTATGGTCGCGCTGCTAAGCTGCAGTCCGCTTTGGGCGGACAGCTTGTCTATCGCCGAAACCATTTCGGCTAAACTTTTCTTGCTTGGGAGGACGGAAGAGATCCTTGTGATGTCAGCGGCTCTTTGCTGATATTCCTTGCCCATGTCCTGTATCCTCTTGATGATCGCGCTTCTGGAATCATAAAGTCCTTGTCTTTCGGCCAACGCGACATTAAGCTCGGATATTTTATTGTATTCCGGAAGGATCCAACCCCAGGCGCCGATAAGCGCCAGTGCGATAAACCCCGCCCCGATATAGTTCTTGTTTGGGTTCATCCCGTACGAAGTAGCGCAAAGCGTGTAGCACCACCATTTGGCTGCCATGCACTACTGTTAGTTGTTTTATCGATAATCATATTATTGAACCCGTTAGGGCTACTTCGTTCGGGATTCATTTCTGTTCTCTTATGAATTTATTTTTGTCGAAAGTAATTCTTATCGTGAATTCCATCCGGCCGTTCGTGAGGACGTGAACGTTGCCCAAATCAATGTCTTTTATCGAATCGTCGGAAACATACGCCGCGATCTGCCTTGCCAGGACAGTGTAGTTCAGGGTGAAAGCTTTTATATCAAATTTTCCCTCTTCTGCCATGGCATTGATTGTTGAGAATTGCACTTGCGGCTGGGTCAGCGCTTCTATCTTGGCCAGGGCCTTTGACCAGAAGATGTGATTATTCAGCAGTTGGGTGGTCAGGGACAGCTGCTGCTTTAAGATCAAAAGATTCGATTCAACCTTTTTATCTCTTTGTTTCTCGAGGTTGGTCAGATCGGCGTCAAGTCCGGCAAGCTGGTCCTCAAGGCCACCGCGATAATAAGCCAAACCCGCCGCGACGGAGAACACCAAAACAAGAGCAGCTACTCCTGCGTAGATCCACCTGTTTTCCCCGGGAACTTTTACCTCTATCTTTCTCCGGGTTTCCGGCAGTAATTGTATTCCTCCCTGGTCAGGCATGACGATTTTGTCTGTGAACGAAATGAGCAGGTATAAAATCGCTCACCCCGCCTCCTATGCTTATTATTTAATACTCTAATATAATTGTAGCATGACTCATGTTCTCTATAGCCAACTTTTATACACAGGCTTAGGAGGCGGGGTAACTTTTTGTAGCCAATCGCTTCGCTCTTGGACAAAAACTTATATCTCTCTCATGGCAAGTCCGGCTGCGATGGCAAAAGCGTTGGCCAGTTCTTGGATGGCCGGGCTTAGCGATTGAGGGTAGATGATCCTGGCAAAAGCGTTCGCGCCGTAAACTTCCATATTCAGTTTCTTCTTGAAGTAGTCCATGAAGTGGGGCATGTTGGACAAACCGCCGACAAGGAGCACTTTGGATATTTTGACGTTCTTGGAGTTCTCGTAATTCGTAATTGTCTTTTTTGTTTCAAAAACCATCATGTCCACCAAAGATGACATGGCTTCGTTGACTATATTCTCGTCCGAGGGCTTAAGGCCTATCTTGCGCTTAAGGTCCTCCGCTTTCTCCAAACTTACGTTCAAAGAATGGGCGATGGATTTTGTGATCTCGAATCCGCCTATTTCATAGTTGTGGCTGACCCTTTCATATCCCTTGTTCACTATCACTATGGAAGTGCTTCTGCCTCCGATGTTCACGATGGCGGTCGGAGACATATCGTTTCCGAGCAAAGCCCGGATCAAAGCCGTATTCTCAAGCTCCAATGCCCGGAGGTTAAGTCCGGCGCCCTTCATCAATCTCTGATAACGGGCGGTCTCGTCTTTGGGAACGGCGGCAACGAATACTTCGACCGTAGTCGGCTTGGCTCCGAGATTGCCCGTGCTTGGCACGGGGTTGATATTCGTGATGTCGATGATGGACCAGTCAAGCACGACTTCGTTCAAAGGGATGGGGATGTATTTTTTTGCTTCATACGGCAGTGCTTTGGCCAAGTCCTGTTCCGACAGGTAGGGCATTTCTATGATGGTGCTGAAGGTTGAAAATGAAGGTATCGAGGCCACAACATCTTTTGACCTCATGTCGCTCTTTTTGATGACCTCCTTTATTCCCCAGATTATTTCTTCGTCGGGAAGTTTTAATATCCCCCGCCCGGCTGTTGCCGAAGAGTCGGCAAAACCGCTTTTTAACTCGAAGAGGCCGTAGTTGCTTAATTCGAACCGGGCGCCCTTTTTCTCAAGCTCTACTATTTTGATGGAGGCCGTTCCGATGTCTATTCCAAGTTTGCCTTTTGGCGTGAAAAGATTGAACATTGGCATATATCAAATTAAGTATAACAAAAATTGGGCAACAATTACCCACAAGAGACGTTAAAATTCGTGATGGATACCATTTTCCCGGTTCGATGCGTAAACTGCGGAATGTATGATACGTATTTTTGTCCTGCTTGTCTGGAGGATGTGCGGGTAAGGAGTGATTTTGAGCGGCTGGGCACAATTATCGTATTCGCGGCGGCTCACTATAACAATAAGCTCATAGAAAAAGCCATTAAGACATTAAAATACGGCTTCATAAGAGACATGGCCGCACCTCTGGCGAAGATTGTTGGGGCATATGTCGAGAATGTTTCTATCCAAGATATCTTCAATGGCAATCCCCTGCTTGTGCCGGTCCCGCTCCATAAAAAACGCATGAACTGGCGAGGGTTCAACCAGTCGGAACTTTTAGCCGAAGAGATCTCCAAAATATACAAAGTCGATGTCGGTCCTGGCGTTCTGCGCAGAAAAGAAGAGAGAAGGCCGCAAGCCGATCTGGAGGATAGAAGCAAACGAACAGAGAACATCAAAGGAGTGTTCCGGTGTTCAGCCGATCTGAACGGCCGGGATATTATTCTGGTTGATGACATATGCACCACCGGCGCCACTCTTAACGAATGCGCCAAGGCATTGGCCCAAAAAGGCGCGGGAAAGGTCAGGGCTTTGGTAATTGCGAGAGGGTAAAAAATGTGGTAAAATTTAGTGAATTTAGTGAGGATAAAGGAAGGGTATGCAAATGGTCAAGCAAGCGGTTTGCTAAACCGTGACGGTCTAAAAAGCCGTTTGTGGGTTCGACTCCCACCCCTTCCGCCAGTGTATTGTTTCTGGAGTTGTGATATATTCCTCGCATCTCAAGAACCTTGAAAAGAGGAACGCGTGGCTGACTACTACGATGAGATGCCTGTTAATCGGAGCGAACTTGACCCTGAAGCGAAAAGGGTAATGTCCGATGCTGTCCAAAAAGCTTGGCACAACGATGCCGTCCTCACCGACGCCCAGATCCTGCTTTCCATTATTAACCTGGAATACGGCTGGTTCTCTTACGTCGCAAAGAAGATGGACCTTGACCCGGAAACTTTGAGGGCGGATGTGGAACGGCACATGGCCCGAGTCCACCGGAATATCAAACCTGGCGGAGTGTTCTCTCCGCAGGAACATGTTTCCGAACAGGCCAAAGAAGCTCTCCGGATGGCCAAGCAGCTGGGCACGAGTATCGGCGGCCGCGCCAAAATCGAGCTCAAGGATTTGTTCGTGGGTATTTTTGACGCGAGAGGCGGCGTTGCCGCCGGGTTGCTGAAAGAACAGGGTCTCGACCGGGAAAAATTCCAGTCAGATCTGCTCGAGGCCCTTTTTGGCCAAAAAATAACGGAGGAGGAAATTCACAAGAATTATAACCTGCCTCCCGCTCTGAAACAGTTGGCGACCAATCTGAACTTGCTGGCCATCAAGGACCAGATACCCTCGTTTTTCGGAAGGGACGAAGAATTGTCCCAGGTCATTGAAGTGCTGTGTCATCGCGAGCGGCCGAATTCAGTCATGCTTATCGGCGAACCGGGCGTGGGCAAGACGGCCATTGTCGAGGGTCTTGCAAGAAAGATAGAGTTCGAACCGAGCACCCTCCCCCGCCGCTTGAGGGACTGCCAGATCGTCAATCTCCAAATGAGCGCAGCAGTTGCTGGCACAATGCTGCGGGGGATGTTTGAAGAGCGGATGCAAAACGTCATCCGCGAGATCAAAGAGCATCCCAATCTGATACTTTTTGTCGATGAGGCCCATACGCTGATCGGAGCCGGAAGCGCCCTCGGCGCTCCGTCCGATGCGGCCAATATTCTTAAGGCAGTTTTGGCCAGAGGCGAGATAAGGGTCATCGGAGCCACGACCCTGGGCGAATACAAACGATACATCAAAGAGGACGAGGCGCTGGAGAGAAGGTTTCGTGTCGTCCAAGTCAACGAACCCAGTATCGAAGAAACGAGAAAGATGATCCAATCCGTCCGCTCCCGCCTTGAACGCAATTATTCGGTTCATATTACCGATGAGGCGATCGAAGAGGCGCTTCTCATGTCGCCCCGATACGTCCGCCATCTCCGGCTGCCCGACAAAGTCGTCGGCTGGCTCGATACGGCGGCCGTAAAGTCGGAAATATCCGGCGTGCGGTCTATCGGAGCACGGGATGTTATCAGGGTTATAGCCAAAATGACGCATATTCCCGAAGATATGGTGGCCAGAGACGTTACCGGCAAATTCGAAGCAATGCCGGCAAAAGTTGGCGCCAGGGTCATCGGCCAAAGCGAGGCGATCAGCGCGGTTGCCAAACGCCTTAAAGTAAACAAAAGCCCGCTAAAAGAGAATTTCACCAAACCCGACGGCGTTCTGCTATTTCTCGGCCCGACCGGCGTGGGCAAGACGGAACTTGCCAAAGCAGTGGCCGAGTTCCTGTTCGGCGATGAAAATAAAATGATCCGGCTCGATATGTCGGAGTATCAGGAAGGCAGCGTTTCCGTAAATAATCTCATCGGTCCCCCCAGGGGCATTGTTGGTTCGGAGAGCGGAGGCATCCTCACCAATCAGTTGAGGGACAATCCTTGCACTGTGCTTCTTCTGGACGAGATCGAAAAGGCGTCTCCAAACGTTCTCAATCTTTTCCTGCAGGCATTTGACGAGGGCTGGATAACCGACGGACGAGGCAAGAGGTCATATTTGAGTGACGCCGTTGTGATCATGACCTCGAATATCGGTTCCCGGCACTTCAAAAAATTGACCAACCCTCTCGGATTCAGGATCGGTGAAGCCGATCTGCCCCAGATCAAGTCCGAGGTCATCAAGGAAGCGGGCAAAAAATTCAGCCCCGAGTTCTTGAATCGTGTTGATGAGATAGTCGTGTTCAATCCTTTGAGCGAGGGCGAGATAGTCCAGATCGCGGACAAGATGCTTCGTGAGATAAAAGAGCGCATGGCCGGAGAGGGTAAACAACTGAATATTGACCCTGCGGTCAAATACACTCTTGCTCGTCTCGGATACGATCCGTCTTATGGGGCCAGGTTCCTCCGGAGAACCGTCGAGGATCTGGTCAAGGTTCCGATAATATCGGTATGGAACGATTCCAATGCCTTTGTTGTTTCTTTGGAGGGCGACGACGTGATTGTCAGCCCGAAAGAGGAAGGAACAGGAGCACCAGAGCCGGCTTGAGCGGTTCTGAAAAATTACGGCGGCTTCGGAGAAGCCGCTTTTTAATTGAAAAAATATGCGAAAAGTGGTAAAATTTGATGATTCTAAATATATAGATATGCCTAGTAATAACGCCAATTCGCGAAAGAATGTAAGGCCGCCGGTGGTGGTGGTTTTGGGCCATGTTGACCATGGCAAGACCAAATTACTCGATGTCATCAGGAAAGCGAATGTCGCGGAAAAAGAATCCGGAGGCATTACCCAGCACATTGGCGCCTATCAGGCCGTTGCCAACGGCAAAACAATAACTTTTCTTGACACCCCGGGGCACGAGGCATTCTCCGCTATCCGTTCGCGCGGGGCCCGTGTTGCCGATGTGGCGATATTGGTTGTGGCGGCCGATGAAAGCGTTAAGCCGCAGACCAAAGAGGCCATAAAGATAATCAAGGACGAAAAGATATCTTTTGTTGTTGCTATAAACAAGATAGACAAGGAAGGGGCCAATCCGGCGAAGGTAAAACAGGACCTCGCCGGCGAGGAAGTGCTAGTCGAGGATTGGGGCGGAAAAGTTCCCGTCGTCGAGATATCCGCCAAGGGGGGACGCGGCATTACCGAGCTTTTGGAGATGATACTTCTGGTTGCCGATCTTGAGGACCTCACGGAGGACTTAAGCTCACCGGCAAAGGGCGTGATAATCGAATCCAATTTGGACAAGAGAAAGGGTCATGTTGCGACAGCTCTGATACACAAGGGTGCGCTTAAGGTCGGTGACTGGATCGTGGCCGGGACCGTTGTCGGAAAAATAAAGTCGATGGAGGATTTTACCGGTGCTTCAATTTCCGAAGCCAGGCCATCCCAGCCGGTCCGTATCATTGGCTGGTCATCGGCTCCCAATATAGGCATCGAGTTTGCTTCCGCCGAAACCAAAAATGAGGCCTCCAAAATTGCGGAAGATAACGCCAACCTCGCTCCCCTTTTGCAGTTCTTCTCGGGTGCGCAGGAAACACCGGAGAACAAAGCCATGCTTAATGTAATATTCAAGTCCGATGTTACGAGTTCCCTTGAAGCAATAGACGCGGCGTTGAAAACCATAAAGTCGGAAGAGGTTGGCTATAGAGTCATCTGGCATGACATAGGCAATGTCTCGGAAGCGGACGTTAAGACTGCCATTGCGGGCGGGGGCCAGATAATCGGCTTCAGGGTTGTCGTTGACGAGTCAGCTAAAAATCTTGCCGACAGGGAAAAAGTTAAAATAGCCACCTTCGACATCATTTACGAACTTATCGAATATGTGCGGGAGCAGATGGCCGAGCTGTTGGGCCCGAATGTCGCCAAGGTTCCGTTGGGAAAGCTCAAGGTATTGGCCACATTCAAAAAGGACCCCAGGTTTCAGGTTGTCGGAGGGAAAGTTTTATCCGGCAAAGCCGTCAGGGGTTCGTTTGCGGACGCTCTTCGTGGTGGAATAGTGATTTGTAACGGCCGTATCGGCCAGCTTCAGCACAACAAGGAGGACCTGCCGGAAGTCAAAGAGGGGC
>CAZFTW010000028.1:0-7127 GCA_964521925.1 uncultured Candidatus Saccharibacteria bacterium
GCCTTGTATCCCCAGTCGGACAGAGCGTAAGTGCCCCGCCCGACCAAGATGAACCGGCCGTCTTTTATCAATTCATTGTGGACCGTCTGGGTGTTGGCTTTTTTGCCGTTGAAGCCGGAGGTATTGATGAGTTTGGCTATCTCACCGAAGTGCCTGGGGTTATTGCCCTTCTTAAGAACCAGGTACGCCTTGTCCCGGACACCCTTCGGCCTGACCTCGGGCCATGATGCCAATCCGATCTCATTGAAAATATTCTTGCCGACAGTTTTCGATATTGAAAGAAAAGTATTCAGTTTGCCGTTCAGCCCGCTGACTCCGTTCGATTCGGCCAGTGTGACAAAACCGTCATATCCGACGGCTCTTTTGTTCTTTTCCAAAAAACCCACTACCGAAGCGGCAAGATCCTTGAAGTCATTAAAAGCGACCGGAGACACCGCCCAAAAAGAATGGAACTGGTCATTCTCGCCGGATCTGACGACATCTTTGCCCAAAGAAAGCACGAAGGCCAGAGAAGAATTGACTGCCGAATCTTTTTCACTGCCCGAAAAAGCCCGGAACAGGTCTCTCTCTTTCATGGCCCCTCCGTTATTGCCGATGATGTTCTTGGCTAAGGCGACGTATTTTTCCGCTTCCTGGTTTCCTTCGGCAACCTTCCTGAGCTGATTGACGGCAAATTCCTCTATCTGCCTGACCCGTTCCCGGGTGATGCCATAGCTCTTTCCTATCGATTCAAGAGTTTCTTTCCTGCCGTTCTTCAACCCGAAACGCCTTGAAACCACGTCCCTGTTTCTGGCCGGTATGTTTTTTACCAAGTTTGCGACCGTCTTTGAGATAGCGCTTGAGTTGTTTATGCTCATCCCGTTAGAAGTTTTGCAAACCGTCCACCGCTTTAAACTGGTGGCAAGCTCACAAACTTTATATTATTAAATGCATGTTATTCCCGTTAGGGTTAACTTCTAACGGGACTCATATTGTTTCGGTGTCTAAAAACGTGGCCTTACGATATCATTGTTATCCGAACCCGTCAACCCGCTACCCATCATCTGGCTTTTAGGCGTCTTTTATAGGCCCAGACCAGGAGCGGAGAAGCGACAAAGATCGAAGAATAGGCACCCAGGAAGATTCCCATTATCAAAGCCAGGGCGAAATAATGGATACTCTCCCCTCCGAAGAAATAAACGGCTATCATGGACAGCAATGTGGTCACGGAAGTATTGATGGACCTGGTCAGGGTCTGCATAACGCTTTTATGGACCGTCAAACCGAAATCCTCTTTGGACCCGCCTTTTATCACATTCTCCCGGACGCGGTCGAACACCACTACGGTATCCGATACGGAGTATCCGAGAATGGTCAGGACCGCCGCCACGAAAACAGCGCTTATCTCAATTCCCTGGTAATGCCCTAGGAGGGCGAATACTCCGGTCGGGATAACCACGTCATGAACCAAAGCGACGATCGCCGCCACGCCCATGATCCAGGCCGGAACGACACCCGAGATCCGCCTGAACACCAAAGTTATATAAAGAGCCACCGCCACGAGAACAACGATAATGGCCTTTGAGCTTTTCTCCCTAAGTTCGTTTCCAACTACGGGGCCGATCGAATCAAATTTATTTTCCTGAAGACCGGCTGATGCGAACTCGGACTGAAGCTTCGACAACACGGCCTGGTGCTCCGTTTCCGACAGCTGGTCGGTTCTGATTATCACCTCATTGGTTCCAGACGGACTGACCACCGCATTGGGTATGGCCATCGCTTCCTGAATAGCGGAAACGTCGGGCCGACCATTCCTGAATTCCAGCTCCATTACCGCGCCGCCGTTGAAATCAACGCCGAACTTAAGGCCGTATATCGCAATAATGACTACGGCCGCCGCCGCCAGCGACAATGATAGCCAGAACATATAGTTGTATACCTTTGGTAACATAAATTTCTAATTTCTAATTAACCTAATTTCTAACCGAACAGCCATCTGAATTTTTCCGATTTGGGCCCGAACAAGTAAAGGAATTTTCTGGTAACTACCGTGGCGGTGAACAAGCTTGTCAGAACTCCGATGCCGAGCGTCAGAGCGAAACCTTTCACGATGGATGTCGTGAACAGATAAAGTATTAAGGCGCCGAGAAGTGTTGTTACGTGGCTGTCCCTGACCGAAAGCCACGCGCGGGAGAATCCTTCGTGTATGGCCTGGTCCAGGCCTTTGCCGGCCTTGAGTTCTTCTTTCATTCTGGCAAATATCAAAACGTTCGCGTCCACCGCTATCCCCAGCGAAAGAATGAATCCGGCTATTCCGGCCAGTGTCAGGGTAACCGGAATAAGCTTGTAGATCTCCAGAACAATAAGAATATAGACCCCAAGGGCCAGAACCGATATCACTCCCGGCAGGCGGTAGAAAAGTATCATGAAAATGCCAACCAGTATCAAACCCCAGATACCGGCCTTTAAGCTGGCCCTGACCGATTCCGCCCCCAAAGACGCGCCGATGGTCTGCTGCGATATCAAAGTTATCGGCACCGGCAATGCGCCGGAGTTAAGCCGGGTCGCCAGAAGTTTGGATTCCTGGGGCGAGAACCTGCCCGAGATCACGGCGCTTCCGTCGGTTATCTCCGCCTGGACGACAGGGGCGGAGATAATGGAGCCGTCAAGGTAAATCGCGACTACTTTGCCAAGATTTCTCTTCGTTATTTCGGCAAAAAGTCTCTTGCCTTCGTCGTTCAACTCTAAACTTACCTGGGGCTGATATGTCTGCTGATCGAACACGACTTGCGCCCGGGTCAGGTGCCGTCCGTTCAAACCTGTCGGTTGGAAAGGGTCCTCGTCCAAGCGCTGGCCCTGCTGTTGGGCCTGAATTATCGCCTCGGCATCGGTTTTCTGTTCTTTAAATTCAAGGAACGGGGTCTCGCCGATCAGATTGATGGCCTGGTTAACATCCTGAATGCCGGCCAGTTCGACTATCAGCCGGTCCTGGCCGCTCACCTGAACCAACGGCTCGGCAACGCCGAATACGTTGACGCGCCTTTCAACCACGTCGCGGACGCCTTGCATGGCCTCCGTCTTGTCCTGAACCTTTGAAAGGTCGGCTTGATATACAAGATGAGCGCCGCCCAACAAATCCAACCCCAGCCGAAAAGGAGTGTTTGGGAAATTAAAAGGCAGATGCGAGTAGTTCAAGGCCTTGTTGGCCGCGCTTGGCCATACGAAGCCGAACAAAAGAAGAGATATTAAAATTGTCCCGATAACAAAATATGAGTTGCGCATCCCGTTAGAAATAGCACAATTTGATTTTTTAATCAAAAGTCCTACACTTTGAATATGAAAACGTATGCCTTTATTGATGCTTCAAATCTTTTTTACGGCGGTGAGAAAAGTTTGGGCTGGAAAATAGATTATAAAAAGCTTCTGGAATATTTGAAGGGTAAATATAGTATTAGCCACGTTTTTTACTTTGGCGGCGTTGAAATACATGATTTTGAATATGATTATCAGAAAAATGAGACCGTTCCGCTCAATGAACTTGAAAAACACCTCGAGGCCTTGATTGGTAATAAAGGGGCAAAGTTAAATGAAGCCGAACTTTTACTTATCGGGCGACATTTGCAAAGAGTTCGTTTTTACCAGCATCTTAATAGCTTTGGCTACAAGTTATATCTGAAACCAGTTAAGCTATACGACCAGGAAGACGGAACTACCAGAAGGAAAGCCAACCGTGATGTAGATATGGCTTTTTATTTGATGAAAGAAAAAGATAACTTTAATAAAGCCATTATATTATCTGGAGATGGTGACTTTCTGCCAGTTCTTAAATACCTAAAAAAGCAGAGTAAAGAAGTGCTAGTTCTGGCTAGAGGTCCCAGAACAGCCAAAGAAATACGTCAGTTTGCAGGTGATAAATTCCTTGATTTTACCCGTCTACGGCACAGGCTGGCTTTTCAAGAGAAAAAATAAACGGCACCTGCGAAAGATGCCGTTCACGTTTAGTATCTCCATTATATCAAGCTGGTTTTTATTGTCAATATCCACACATTTACTACCCAACCCTGCTACTCATTATTTATTTTTTAACACTTCAACTAATTGTTCAACTACATCAATGGCAGATTGATGAGTAAGGGTATTTTGAGCTTCATTTATTTTCACCCATTTTAATTCATCAATCTCGTCTAACTGACTGCCTTTGGTCATATAATCTACAAACCCGAGATAATAAATATTTGTTTTGCTGTATGCAGTGCCGTTTTGTTCAAAGTCATACTTTTCCTCAAAAGTGGGTTCCGTTTTTATCTTGATATCCTTTATGCCCGTTTCTTCAAACAACTCCCTTTTTGCGGTATCAACTGGTTTTTCGTCTTTTTCTGGCGTTCCTTTTGGTAGGCCCCAATGACCGCCCTTGGTATTTTTTACGAGCAAAACATAAAAATCGCCTTTGTTTTTGCAGATTGGAATAACACCATAAGATTTAATCTCTAATTTTTGCATAAAACAATTTATCGAGTGAGGACTACCGCGGGAGCAATCGGAACGGGCTGAAAAATAGTGTCGGGCGAAGCAGCCTACTCTTCCGGCAAGTCCACCCTGTAGTGAATTTTTGAGTTTCTTTCAGAATAGCGCCAAAGGCGCATCTCAAAAATCTACTACGGGGTCCAGCTTCTCCTTTTTCTTGCTTGGTTTTTGGTCTTCCAGCCATTCCTTTATCGCGAGCGTTGCGCGAACATCATCTTCATTGTAGCGGAGTATTCTTTTCTTTATCTCCTTATTGCCTTTTTCAAGCCATTCGTCATACCAGACGACCGATTCGGCGCCCCCCGCCTCGAGGTCAGACCAGTTATAACCGACGTACTGGGCAACGTCCTTGAGAGTGTAGAAATACAATGGCAGAACGACCGAGTCCACGACCTTGACGTTCAGGTCGATGGTATTTTCTTTGAACTTGCTCACCAGCGCGGAAGGCGCGCCGTAACGGAGGACCAGGCGGTCGAAGACCTGCCTTTCATAAAACGCATAGTGATAGATTACAAAATCCTCGAGAGTGAACAGGAAATCAAGAAATTTCTGCCACACCTGCGGCTCCTGGCTCTTATTGTCGGCGAAGAAGTATTTATATTCGGGAACATCGGGACTGTTGCGATCTTTGACGACAAAACCCAAAAGATAATCAATGTCCCTGGTCGGATCGCTTTCGATGTCGAAATAAACCTCGTGCTTGACTTCTGGGAATTCCGGCTTTCTCAATATCATCGGCTCGTTGCTGATAAGGATTTTGGCCTGGTTGTTCATCCGCACGATCTTATCGAACGGCCAGTCCTCAAGCTTAGCCTGAAGCTCGTTCACGTCGGCATTCGCCATATCCGTCACGGTTTTCACGCCGCTGTCGTATAAACGCCTCTGGTCGGCCTGGCTGATACGGTAGATGAGCGAGACATCATTGCATCCCTGTGTTTCGTCAACGCAAAGGGAATACCACGGGGTGCGCTTGCAGCCCGATTTAAGGAACGGGGCGGGTTTTTCCCCTTCAAGAATCTTCTCTATCTGCTCCCGGGTCAGATGGAATTGTTCGGTAAAATCGTCCACCAAAAAAGAGCGCTCGTCCCCTTGCGGGTCTATTATATATGCCTCCTTTGGCCGGACTCCCTGGAGCCGTTCGAGTATCAAACTATAGAAAACAAGCTGGAACTTGGTATCGTCTCCGAGTTCCAGAGAACTCTTGGCATCGTATGCGACATACTCCCAGTCGCCGAATCCCGATTTGCCCGGACGGGCTTCCAGAAAATCGGGCATACCGACCCAATCCTCATACATCAAAACCCCATGGTAGATATTCTTGCCCTGCTTCATCAGTTCCAGGGTAGCCATTAATGCCTCGTCGAGATCCCGGTACATTTCCGGTTTTATTTCTTCGAATTTCTTGTGCTGGCGTAGCGTCTCGCCGGCCCGGGCCATTTTCCCCCGGTAGATAATATCCAAAAGCGGCGGCATCTGCCTCTTCTTCTTGGCATCTTCGTAGATGTCGTACCATATCCAGTGGGGACACTGGAAGAATTTATAGAAATGTTCCGCCGTTAGCTTCTGTTTTTCCATTAATCCTATTATAACCACGAACCATGAAAATTATAAATTGACAATCGTCTCGGTTTATGCTATGTTCTGGTTATCACAGTTCTTCACAAGCGAGGTGTAAAGGTGAGAATACTGCTTCTTGCGGCAGGAATTCTGTTTGCCGCCGTTCCATCGGTAAGCGCGCAGTCATTCGCCGAGATCGAGGCCGACGGAGCACTGACTGGAAAGCTCAACCTCGAGAAGAGCTTCAGCGACGAGGACGGCATCTACCTCTGGACAATGGGGGACAAGGACTGGGCCGAGGTCCTCGGGGGTTTCTGGGTAAAGCCCTACCCATGGATGAAGATGTACCTGGGCTTCGGCGTGGAGACGGCCGACCACATCGCGCGCTACGGCTTCACCTTGTGGCTGGGCAACGACAAACTGTCGGCCCTGACCATCTTTGAAGACGGCGGCAGCGGGAAGTGGTACAAGCACACATCCACCGTAGCCATGCGCCGGGTGAGGATCGGCCTCATCTCCCAGAGTTCCATCGGCACCGGCCCCTTGGTCGAGGTCCCCCTCCCCAAGAAGTTCGGGGTTTCCGGCGGCCTGGCATACGACAGCCGCAACCTGACACCGATAGTCGCTCTGAACAAGGGTTTCTAAGCCCCACCGACAGGAACGCCGCCCCGGCTTCCTCGGCCGGGGCTTTTCTGTTATATTTCTGACTAATGTCCAAATACTACAACCCCCAAAAGACCCGCAATTTATTTAATCCCGATTCGGAAGAACCTTTTGTTGTCAGCCGGAGCGGTATTGACCTCTTTGTGCAGTGTCCGCGATGCTTTTATCTGGATAAACGGCTCGGGGTAGGCCGCCCGCCGGGATATCCCTTCAGTTTGAACAGCGCCGTGGATACGCTTTTAAAAAAGGAGTTCGACATTCACCGCGCCAATGGCTCCGCCCATCCGCTCATGAAAACATACGGCATAGACGCGGTCCCGTATAGCCACCCAAAACTCAACGAGTGGCGGGACTCTTTGAGACATGGGGTTAAATACCATCACGAGAAGACAAATTTAATATTG
>CAZFTW010000028.1:7137-9108 GCA_964521925.1 uncultured Candidatus Saccharibacteria bacterium
TAATATTGCGAGGAGGTGTAGACGACGTTTGGGTCAACCCTAAAGGCGAGCTCCACGTTGTGGATTACAAAGCTACATCAAAAAACAGCGAAGTGAACCTGGACTCCGAGTGGCAGGACGGATACAAACGCCAAATGGAGATGTATCAGTGGCTTTTCAGGAAAAATGATTTCAACGTTTCTCCCATCGGCTACTTCGTTTATTGCAACGGGAACACTGACAAAGAGGCATTTGACGCCAAACTCGAATTTGATGTAAAAATACTCCCCTACGAAGGCAACGACTCTTGGGTAGAAGGCGTAATAGCCAAACTTCACAAATGCCTGATGTCGGAGAACATCCCCGGCCCAGGAGATGACTGCGATTTCTGTACATACGTCGGCGCACGTTCAGAAAAAGAAAACTAAAAGCCCCATCGTGGGGCAAGTGCAAGCTTTTAAGCTTGTCTGAATCTGCTGAAATCAAGGGGCTCGGCTGGTTTTGCCAGGACGACAGCGTAGCGGTCCGGGTCAAGAAATTCCCGGGCGGCCTGCACCACGCCGTGTTTGGTCACCTTTCCCAAGTTGGCCTTGAAGTTATTCAGGTTTCCCGTCACGGCAGGTACACCACCGTTGCAGTAGTGATCGGTAATAAGCTCTGCCAGGACGTTGGGCTGAGTAACGAAAGCATCCATGAAGGTATCGCTGAGCGGCCTTCTGGTAAGCCCGACGCCTTTGCCAAGGATCCGCTTGAGGATCTTGAGACCCGCCTGCCGTTCTTTGGTTGCGGGCACCTCGTTCTTGGCTCGTTCGAACAGGAGATCGAGCACCCTTCCTTCACGAAATGTCCGGATCAGTTTGAGTGTGACCTCCTCGGCTCTTCGCGCGCCGTCAAGGGAAATAGTCGGGATCCAGACGTGAAAGAGACCATGAAATCTTGTTCTCTCGATCACGACCCTCGGATGGTAAGTACCGAGTCGCGGGTCGGTGTTCTGGTCTCGCAGAGCGTCTTCAAGAAGATACTCAAGAGTTTCAGCCAGAATATCAGCCGCGTCATCCAAGTGATGCCCCCAAGGATCGACCGGGAAACCCATAACCAGGTGGAAACATTTATGCTCCCTGTCTCCGAACTCGAATTCATCCCTCTTCACCTCCGTAAGACGGGGTCTTGTGTCGGAGGTATCGTAAGGCATGGCCGGCGCTTCCTTCGGCGGCAGATCGCCGAAGGCCCTTAAGGCCATCTGTTTCATTCTGTCCCTGTCCGGGCCAAGAATGATGGCGGCAATGTTGGAAGCAACATACTGCTCCCGGTGAAATCTCTTGAGGCGTCCAAGGGCCTCGGGCGCCATTAGATGGTCGGGGTCGCAATCCATTCTCATCAGAACCGGATTGGTCCGATAGATCAGAGCCGTCAACCTTCTATAGATTCGGTCTTCAATGCTGTCTTCGCCGTGAAGCGCCCACTCGGTGAGAATGGCGCTTCTTTCAACCTGAAGGATCTCTTCGGTGATGACGGGATGGGTTACCATCCTGGCAAAAACAGGGAACAGATCGATGATATAATCCCGTCTCCGGAGCAGTCCGCATCCGTAGGAAGTATTCATGTAACTTGTCCAGATGCCCGCTTCTCGCCAGTGATGGGTGGAGTAGGTGCGAAGCAGTGCCTGAACCTCATCGCTCAAAAGACCATGGGTTTTGTTGGCGGCAACGTGCTCAAAAACATGAGCCCTGCCTTCAAACACTCCGCGTGGGTCGCTACCGCTGCCGACTTTAACAAAAGCCGAAACGGTGTGAGAGCCCTGATCCGGTTGATAGAAAACCGGAATGCCGTTTTTTGGAATTTCCCAGCACTGAATGACTTTCATACAGTCGCCCTGCCCTTTCAAAGAACTTCGAGATTGCCGAAATCTACAATAAATAAAATCAATGGTCAAATTGTTGTCATGGTTCAATACCTTGGAACCACCCCTGCTAAAATATGAGGATGTACACC
>CAZFTW010000029.1:0-3253 GCA_964521925.1 uncultured Candidatus Saccharibacteria bacterium
TAATTAGCCAATAGAAATTAGAAATTCTAAGTCCTAATGGCTAAGTCCTAAATCACTAATTATGGATTTGACGCAGGTATTGAATTACAGCCAGATAGCATTGTCGCTTCTTTTGGTCGTGACCATATTGCTCCAGCAAAAGGGCAGCGGACTGGGTTCCTCGTTCGGAGGAAGCAACATGGAATACAGCACAAAAAGAGGGGCCGAAAAATTTCTTTTCCGGTCAAGCATAGTTTTGACCGTTCTATTCGTGGTTATATCGGTGGCCAGGATTTACTTTAGTTAGCTGGAGCTTCGCTCCAGTTGTGAACAGAGTTCCCGCCTTGTGTGGCGTCCCAACTTCGTTGGGGCCCTCGCCACGGCGGGAGCCCACTCCGAACATGTTCAGAGATGACAATCAGCTCGAGGATTTTTTTGGTTTAAGGTCAGACAAGAAAGATGAGCCCAAAAAAGAAGGCATCAAGGACTCCATTCTAAAGAATCTCGAGCGC
This sequence comes from uncultured Candidatus Saccharibacteria bacterium, assembly GCA_964521925.1. Classification (GTDB taxonomy): domain Bacteria; phylum Patescibacteriota; class Minisyncoccia; order 2-02-FULL-40-12; family GWA2-44-9; genus JACPAB01. Next base: position 492 of record CAZFTW010000029.1, read on the forward strand.
AACAAATTCCGTCTTATCCCCAAAGTCCTTTCTCAAAAGGAGCGTTATTTGATCCTTGCTTTTATTTTGGTAATACTCGGTTCGTTAATTTCCATTCCTTTCACAAGCTTTTATCATTTCACAACCGGCGTAGCCGACAACGGCGGCTCTTTCGTCGAAGGCATGGTCGGAGAGCCCCGGCTCATCAATCCCCTCCTTTCCCAGACGAACGACGCGGACCGGGACCTGACGACGCTGATATATTCCGGGCTGATGAAATACAACGAGGAAGGCAAGGCGGTTCCCGATCTGGCTAAGTCCTACGAGGTATCCAGCGACGGCCTCAACTACACCATCTATTTGAGGGATAACGCCTTTTGGCACGACGGCGTTCCGGTCACCGCCGAAGATGTGGTATTCACCATCCAGACCGCCCAGAATCCCGACTACGGAAGCTTACAGAGGGTGAATTGGCAGGGCGTGGAAATAGAAAAGGTAAACGACGTTACGATAATCTTCAAGCTCAAAGAGAGATACGCCCAATTCATAAACAACTTCACGATAAGGATACTGCCTAAACACATTTGGCAGGACGTAAAGCCCGTCAACTTCGGCTTGTCGGACATGAACCTCAAACCCATCGGTTCCGGGCCTTACAAGTTCGGTAAGCTCAAGAAAGACAGCCAGGGCAAGGTCAGAGAGTATACCCTTAAGGCCAACGACAAGTTTTACCTGGGCAGACCGCACATAGATGACATAACGTTCAAATTCTTCGACTCCGAAGACGCGCTCATAGACGCCTACAACAAGAACAGCATCGAGAACATTTCTTTCGTTTCGGGACCGAATCTTAAAAAAGTTAAGTTCAAGCGGCGCCTGAATGTCTCCGAACTGGAAATGCCGAGATACTTCGGCGTGTTCTTCAACCAGGACGAAAGCAAAGAACTCTCGGACAAGAATATCCGTCTGGCGATCAACCACGCGACCGACAAAGACGAACTGCTCAACAAAATATTGGACGGCAAGGGCAAGGCGGTCAACTCCCCCATGATAGGCAGCATCTTGGACATTAACAACAGCGTCAAAATATACGCCTACGACCAGGAAGAAGCCAAGAAACTTCTGAACGGCAAACAGATAAACCTCAAGCTGACCACTTCGACCTGGCCGGAACTCGTTACCGTGGCCAACACCATAAAAGAACAATGGGCGAAAGTGGGAGTAAATATGGAGGTGGAGATACTCCCCGCCCCGGAGCTCCAAAGAGCCATAAAGGAAAGGAACTACCAGATGCTTCTTTTCGGCGAGATAATGACCCTCGATCCGGACCCGTTCACTCTCTGGCACTCTTCCCAAAAACGCGACCCGGGGCTTAATCTGGCCTTATACAGCAACAAAAATGCCGACACCCTGCTGGAAGACGCAAGGAAGATATTGAACCCGCTTGAGCGGGCCCAGAAGTACGACGAATTCCAAAAGCTTGTTGTCGAGGACGTCCCGGCTGTGTTTCTCTATAACTCTCATTACATCTACGGGCAGACCAAGAACATCAAGGGCTTTGAAAGCAAGATAATTTCCATGCCCTCGGACAGATTCGCCAATATTGAGAAGTGGTATATTGAAACAAAAAGAAGCTGGTCCCGTTAATAGTAAGCACTTGAATTAAAATAGGATATGGTGTATAATTGGTTTAATATTGTTTAGCTTCTCTTATCGGGCGAGTGATGAAACTGGCAGACATGTAGCGTTCAGAGCGCTATGAGCGCAAGCTCGTGGGAGTTCAAATCTCCCCTCGCCCACAGAATTAACACTCTAACTAATAGTGAGGCACGAATCTCTTTTTATTCGTGTTTCAAGTTTTAAGTTGTGAGTAGAAAAAATGGCACAGAAAAGCGGAAAACAGCAGATGAAAAGACGCTGGACCAGGCCCGTGGTCAGACAGGTCCGGGTTTTTAGGTCGGATGAACATCCGGCAAGCGAAGGCAAGGACGCCCAGGCAAAAGAGGGCGGACTTAAGATAATCCACTTCGGCGGCCTCGGCGAGGTCGGCCGGAACATGTCGGCTGTCCAATATGACAACGAGATCATATTGATAGACGCGGGGGTCAGATTCCCCAGGGAAGACATGCCGGGCATCGACTTCATCATTCCCAACGTGGGCTATCTCGACGACAAAAAGCACATGGTCAAGGCCATGTTCTTCACTCACGGCCACATGGACCACATCGGCGCCATCCCGTTCCTTAGGGATAAGATCGGCGATCCGGAGATATACGCCGCTCCCCTGACCAAAGCCATCCTTCTGAAAAGGCAGGAGGACTTTAAGTTCCAAAAGCCGCTTGAGATAAACGAGATAAAAGCGGGAGAAGAAATTAAGATAAGCGACAAACTGACGGTAAGGGTCTTAAGGATAAACCATTCCATTCCCGACGACCTTGAAATAGTCATTAAAACACCGGTCGGCAATATCGTCCACACTTCCGACTTTAAGTTCGACGACACTCCGGTCAACGACCTTCCGGCGGACGTAGAGGAGATGAAGAAGCTCGCTGAAGAAGGCGTCCTGGTCCTTATGTCCGACTCCACCGGAGCCGAGAGAGAAGGCCACTCGCTGTCGGAACAGGATGTCACCGCCAATCTGGAAAAACTTTTCAGTGAAGCGACGGGAATGATAATCCTCGGAACTTTCGCTTCCCTGATAAACCGCATCCAGCAGATCATAACCATCTCCGAGAAATTCGGAAGGAAAGTCGTATTCGACGGCTATTCAATGAAGACAAACG
>CAZFTW010000029.1:3263-8254 GCA_964521925.1 uncultured Candidatus Saccharibacteria bacterium
TATGTAAAAAGCTTGGCTACCTGAAAATAAGAAAGGGTACCCAGATAAGCATGGATGAGGTCCACGACTACCCCAAAGAAAAAGTTGTCGCCTGCGTTACGGGTGCCCAAGGGGAAGGCAACGCCGTGCTCATGCGCATCGCCAACGGCGAGCACCGTCACTTGAGAACGACCAAAGATGATACCTATATCTTCTCGTCTTCGGTTATTCCCGGAAACGAAGTAAACGTCCAATTCCTGAAAGACCAGCTCTACCGCAACGGCGCCAAGGTTTTCAACTACCAGATGCTTGATGTCCACACCGGAGGACACGGAAACAAAGAGGACTTGCGGCAGATGATAAAGCTGATGAAGCCCAAATTCTTGTTCCCCATCCACGGCCAATACTCGATGATGGTCAACCACGGCTTGATGGCCAGGGAAGAAGGCATCACCGAAGAGAACGTCATCATTGCCGATAACGGAACCGTGGTGAACATCGAAAAAGACAAATGGTGGTTCGACAAGCAGAGAGCCCCCGCCGACTACGTCTTTGTGGACGGATTGGGCATCGGCGACGTCGGGAACGTCGTCTTGAGAGACAGACAGATATTGGCCGAGGACGGAATGTTCGTCATCGTGGCGCTTATTGACTCCAAGACCGGCCAGGTCAGGGGCAGCCCGGACATAATCTCCCGCGGATTCATTTACCTGAAAGAAAATAAGGAGCTTCTGTCCCAGGTCCGTAAAAGGATAAGATATATCGTGGAGAACAAGTCCTCGGGCCAGGAAACGAACCTGACCTACCTGAAAGACGCCATCAGAAACCAGATCGGCCTTTTCCTCTTCCAGAAAACGGAACGTCGCCCGATGGTGTTGCCCGTATTGATTGAGGTATAATTAAAAAATGACCAGAGTTTTTAGCGGAATTCGGCCGTCAGGTAAATTACACCTCGGCAATTATCTCGGTGCCATAAAGAATTGGATAGAATTGCAGAACGAAGCTGACAAGGCGATTTTTGCCGTTGTCGATTACCACGGCATTACCACGCCCTACGACCCCAAAACATACCCCCAGCAGGTCATGGACGTGATATTGGACTACCTGGCCGCGGGAGTGGACCCGAAAAAGTCCCTCCTCATTCGCCAGTCAAAAGTCCCCCAGCATACCGAACTGGCCTGGCTCTTCAACACCATCACTCCAGTCAGCTGGCTCGACCGACTGCCGACATACAAAGAACAGCTTGAAAAATCGCCTAAATACAACCATATGGGCTTGCTTGATTACCCGGTCTTAATGGCGGCCGATATTCTCGCGGAAAAATCAAACCTTGTTCCTGTTGGAGAGGACCAGATGCCGCACATAGACCTGACTAACGAAATAGCTAAGAAATTTAATTCCATGTTTGGACAAACGTTTGAACCGGTTAAAGCAAAACTAACCGAGGGCGCCCGCATCATGTCGCTCCAGGACGCGAGCAAGAAAATGTCCAAAACCCCGCACCAAACTGATCCGCTGACCGCCATTCAGAAAAGGGGCGGGTTTAGTGCGGGGCAGGCCGGAGACGATAGTTGTATTTTCCTTGTTGATACTCCTGATGAAATTCGCGGCAAAATAAAAAGAGCCGTGACCGATTCGGGAAAAGAAATATCCTTCAACGAAAGCGAGAAGCCGGCAATATCAAATCTCATTACCATATACCACATGCTTTCCGGCAAAGAGATTAAAAACATCGAAGCCGAATACGAAGGCAAGTCCTACGTGGACTTCAAGAACGACTTGGCCGAAGTTGTCGTGGAATTCCTAAAACCCCTCCAGGCAAGGAGAAAAGAATTCGAGGACGATCCGAAAATGGTTTTAGACATACTCGAAAGATCTGAAAAGGAAGCTCGCTCGCTCGCCGATAAAACTCTCAATGAGGTTAAGCAGAAGATGGGCCTTATTTAATAAGATACTCTATCAGCTTTTTGGTATCTTCCGGCCCGGAAACTTCAAAACACAATACGCCCGTATTAAGAGCGGCCTCATCATTGCCTTCATGGAAGAAAGCATCCCCGACAAACAGCATATCTTCCAGGGGTATGTTCAGATATTTTTCAATTTGTTTGAGGCCGTATCCTTTATCAATGCCTTTGCGGGTTACATCAATCGAAGTAAGGCCCGTTACCTTAACTTCCATATCCGGAAGGAGGTTTTGAAGCACCTCCTCCATTTTTGACCTGATATCGGGATTCTCTTGATTCCATTTCTCCTTGAGCTCAAGTGGCGCATCCTGGCCAAGCGCCGAAAACGCCATTTCTCCCCCTCTGTCTTCGATTAATTCGCCACAAATTTTTTCAGGGTGTTTATAATTAAGTTCGGCAAATGTTTTTTCAAACGCAGACAATATTTTTCCTTTTTCTTCTTTAGACAGTTCTTGGCTATATACCTTCTGCCAACCGTTACCGCTATATCGATAAAAGGCGGTAGCCGTTGTAGGAAATAAAAAAAGATTTTTAAGCAGTTCCGGCGATACAGACAATCTGGTTAAAAATTGGCGCTGAAACAATTCATACCTCCCGCCCCCGATCACGGCAACTTGTTTTACTTCAAGTAATTTGCCAATAAGTGATGCCGTCTCTTTATCCATGTCGGATTTGCTCTCGGTAAGAGTACCGTCAAGGTCAAATACAATAAGTTTTTTATCTTTTGGAAGATCCTGTAAGTTGTTGATTTTCGCCATTTTTCAATTATACTATATCCATCGTTCTTTGAGGCAAAGGAGTCCGAGCTTGATAAGAAGCTTCCTGACTTGGCTGATCAATCTGATCCCCTACAGATTCCGGCTCTCAACCGGGGTCTTCGTCGTAATTCAAGACGGTGCGGGCAGATTTCTGGTAGTAAAGCACCGATACGGCTGGCGAAGGTGGTCTTTACCTGGCGGCGGGCCGGAACACAGAGAACTTGTTCCCGATAGCGGCAAACGGGAGGTCTTGGAAGAAACCGGATTGCTGGTAGAAGTTGGCGAACAGATAGGCATATTTACACTCCGACTTTCTTTCGGCCACGTGATTCTTTTCAGGGCCCGCGTTTTCGGAGGGCAAACGCGACCGGACAGAAAAGAAGTTTCCGAATGCGGTTTCTACTCCCTGGAAGAACTGCGAGCAATGCCTGTCTATAAGGCGCAGTTGAGCTTAATCCTTTGGTCTCTGCTGCATAAGCCCGGCTCTCCGCCTCTTTACGGATACCTGACGGTTCCACCTTCTTCGAAACTGGAACCCTGAATGGAGCTTCTGCTCCATTTTATTTTACGCAAATTCCTGTATAATCCTCCAATTAGTGTCGGTAATTAAACGCAGGGCGTTTGGCCAAGTTCTAAGTTAAAATCGAGCATTGAGCGGAGCCATACTGAAGTATGGTGAGCATCAAGCGGAGATTTTAACGACGAAATTGGCCAAACCCTTTAGGGCCCGTGCCGACTCGGCAAAGCTGGTCGGAGGGCGAACAAGTTTAAAATGAAAGCGGTAATTTTAGCCGCCGGCAAAGGAACCCGTTTTGGAGAAATCACAAAGACAACTCCGAAAGCGCTTATCAAAATTTCCCCGCACCAAGCTAGTCCGCTGACCGCCATTCAGAAAAGGGGCGGGCTTGGTACGGGGCAGGCCGGCAAGCCGATAATAGAATACACACTTGATTCCCTGCCCCGGAAGATAACCGAGGTCTATTTAGTCATCGGACATCTTGGCGGACTAATAAAAAAACATATCGGCAAAGAATATAAGGGGCGAAAAATCACATACATAAAATTAAAGAAACTTACCGGTACCGCAACCGCCATCTGGCGTGCAAAAAGATACTTGGGAAGGAATAAGTTCCTCGTATTATACGGAGACGATATTTATTCGAAAAAGGAACTGGAAAAACTTGTCCGATTTGACTGGGCATTCGGTCTGGCTAAGACCATTCCCCCGACGCCCAAATACCTGAACATGGTTCTGGACTCCAAAAAATACATTATCCAGGCGCTCTACCCGACAAAAAAAGAAATGAGAACAGGAATACTCGTATCGACAGGGGCTTATGTAATGGATTCCAGAATATTCAAATACAAGCCCGTGAAACTGTCGAACGGCGAATACGGGCTTCCGCAAACAATGCTCGCGGCCGCAAAAGATATTCCCATCAAAGGAGTTGTAATGAAAAACTGGCTCCAGATAAACCGCCCGGAAGATATTAAAAAGGCAGAAAAGTTATTGAAATAAAAACCGGGCACGCTGTTCTGTGCCCGGGCCAAAACCCGAAGAAAGTCCTACTTCATTTTCCCACCAAGTTTCGGCTTGCCGGCGTAGTTTTCCCAGTCGCGTCCCTTGAGAGTCACGAAGAGATAGCGGGTAAAGGATGCGACCCGGTCGTAGGTCTTGTAGAACTGACCTTGCGCCTCCTTGAACTGCGCCAAGAGATCACCCTTGACGTTATCAAAGGTACTGCTCAATCCCTCCGCGTTCGTAGCGTTAACGTTGGGATTCTGGGTTCTCAAGCCATCCTGCTGGAGCAAGATCAACTTCTCAGATCCAGTCCTGACCTGGATGGCAAGCGCCGTAAGAACCCCGTCAAACATATTCTGGATCGAGTCTCTTTCATCGGGGGAAAGCCGGTTGAAGAAATCCGTCATTGCCCGGAGCCGGCGGAGTTCGCAGTATTGCCAGATAGCGGAAGCCATTGTGCCACCCAAGACACCACTTAAAACAACCGCTACAAGCGCGAGGTGTCCCTCGAAATCGGTAAGGTCGACAGTACGACCGCCCGTAAGGACCACAGCAGAGAGTGCCGCCGAGAGAATTCCGACAACAAAGTAAGTGAACACGACCTACTCCCGCCCCCCAAAACCGCAGCCAGTTTGTCTGACTTCGGAAAGACGTTTGTCGCCTTAAAAGGAGCTCAATGCATATTATAAACTAAAACTACTTTTTGTAAATAGTATGTCATGGTTCAATACCTTGGAACCACCCCTGCTAAAATATGAGGATGTACAC
>CAZFTW010000030.1:0-8050 GCA_964521925.1 uncultured Candidatus Saccharibacteria bacterium
ATTTTTTTTGATGTATTCAACAATAGCGAGGTCGAGCTTGTTGCCTCCGATACGGACCGACTCCCAGCTCACGATACCGCCCAAGGATATAACGGCAATCTCGGTTGTGCCTCCGCCGATGTTCAATATCATGTTTCCCGAAGGGCTGTTGATGGGTATCTTGGTGCCGATGGCGGCCAGCACGGGTTCTTTGACCAAATAGACGGCTTTCGCTCCGGCGTTCAATGCGGATTCAATGACCGCTCTTTTCTCCGTTGAAGTGATCCCGGCCGGAACCGATATCAAAACTTCCGGTTTTACGAAGCTCAAAAAACCTCCGGCTTTCTTGATAAAGTATTTGAGCATCGCTCCGGTGACGCGGTAGTCGGCAATGGCGCCGTCTACCAACGGGCGGGAAACGATGATGCTGTCGGGCGTCCGGCCTATCATTTCTTTTGCCAGGTTGCCGACGGAAAGTATCTTGTTGTCGAGTATGGAAATAGCAACCACCGACGGCTCATTGATAATAATTCCTCTTTTGGGAAGGAAAACGACAGTGTTGGTTGTCCCTAAATCAATTCCGATCTTTTTCATCCCGTTAGAGATAGGAAACGCTTGAGCCTGTTCTTAAGGTAGCGTTTACCCATTCCTGTTTTAAGATATTTTTCTCTTGCCCTTGCATCTTGCTCATTTCGACACATTTCATAATAAATGAGCTTATGTGGCTCACGATATTATGTAGACTTTCTATCATTATGTTCTTTAAAGCGTTTCCGTAAGTCATTTGTGAAGCCCGTATACCATCGGTTTGTTTTTAAACTCTGTATAACATAGACATAGTAATTTTGGCTATCTCTAACGGGATTCACGATGCTTTAATTTAATCCTATTTTCTGTTAAAATCAATCCTAATGACCAAGAAGACAAAGAGGGCCCTGTTTTATACCGCGGTAGTCATTTTTTTATTTGCGAGCTATATCATCGTTCTCTATGCCCAGGGCTATAAATACAACTTCTCGAAATGGGAATTTGAGCGCACCGGTTCTGTATATGTCCAGGCCAATGTCGGAGCCGATGTCTATGTGGATGGCGAGAAGGACGGCTCCACTTCCTTTCTCGGCAATTCCCATACTGTCAGCGGTCTTCTGCCGGGCGAGTACTTAGTCCGGCTTCAGAGAAAGGACGATTATTCCACCTGGGAAAAAAGAGTCGATGTTAAAGAAGGTCTGGTCAACGAATTCTCAAAAATATTGCTCCTGCCCGTTTCCGGAGAGGAGAAAGAATTGCTCGAAGCGGAGCTTGAAGTGATGCTGTATCCCCTCCCGATTTTGTCTCCTACGGAGCAACAAAATCGAGGGTCCTCGATTTCTCCATCTCCGACTAAAGTCGGAGGGAAAATCGGGACGACCCCTTCGTCTTCGCCAACTCCGACCCTTGAGCCGTATTATCTTAAGAATAAAATACTTTATAAAAATAACGGGCCCGACAGAGACCCGGCCCAGATAGCCGTTAATATAAAGGACTTTGCCGTTTCGCCGGACAGCCGCAAGCTTGCGTATTGGAGCGGCAGAGAGCTTTGGGTCGTATGGCTCGATAAGTCCAATTATCAGCCGCTTCATGAAGCCGGAGAAAAAGAACGCATAATCCGCCTTTCAAGGAATATCGTCAAAGCCGTTTGGTATAAAGACGAGGACTGGCTCGTGGTGGACGACGGCAAGAATTACAAAGTCATCGAAACCGACACTCGCGGCGGGGTGAACGTGGTGGAATTTTAATTTTTCAATTTTAAAACCGGCATTTAGCCGGGTTTCTCGAAAGTTGTTCTGCAGATGCGGCAGGTCATATCCTTCAGCGGGACCTGACAGAACGGACAGTAGTAATAAAAGCACTTGCTCTGCATGTCCGGGTGGTATCGGCACTCCGGGCAATAACCGTCAGGATTCAGCCGTGCTGTGCACGGCGGGTCGTCATGATGCAAGACCAATGTTGCCTTCATCGCCTCGACTTCTAAAAGAACGATGTCGACGAGCAAGACCAATTTTGCTTTCATTGCTTCCACCTCATCAAAAGAACGGTGTCGATATAAAATATGTCAAAATCCGGGTTTTGTCAAAAAAAGCTGTTTTCGGGCAATTGGGATTGCCAGGCCTCAAATTCGGCGAGATCCTCGGCGGAGAGAAATTGCTTTGCGTATGCATTGTGGGCTTTCTTGGCTGCTTGGTGCGCTTCGCTTGCGTCCATACGCTCCAGATATCTTGAATAGCCCTCAACCAGTTTCGGTGTCATTCAGCTCGCATAAGACATTCATTCCGCGAAATTCAAAATAATTTACGCCATCCTCGCTTAGGTCGAGCTCCAATCTTTCCAGGGGCCATTGTTCGGTTGGTTTCGGCGGTTGTTCCATTTTTAGTAAGTTCAGTTTAATAAAATATCTAATAGTTCTGGAAACTCGTCTGTTCCCATATCGTCGAGGGTATAATGACCTCTGCCTTTAAGTTCGACAATCTCTCCGCCAAGGACGTCATGAAAAATCTTCAAGCTCTTTTTCCCGTCTTCTTCCTCGTTATCAGCCGTAAACATCACAATTTCTTTTACTCGAGATTTTATCCCCTCATCTATCGGGTATTCGTAAAAAGCTTTTCTAAATTGGTCGTTTTTGTCAGGGATTTTCCAGGGCGCAACAAGTATTAATTTACTGATTTTTTGTTTTGTGTCTCCCAGCCAACGAACTAAAAAAGCGCATCCGCAACTATGTCCGATTAAGATAGTATCTTCCGAAACCTCATGCTTTTCAAATTCTCTCTTAAAAGAATTATAATCAGGCTCCCAGGGATTTGGCATCAGAGGGACTTCGGTTTTTATTCTTTTTTCGGTCAATTCTTTTTTAATCCAGGGAATCCAATGTTTATCATAAGTTCTTGTTTCCGGATTCATTGCCTTTTCAGCGTTTGACGGACAACCGTGAATTATAATTACATTTTTCATAAATTTATGCCCCATCCGAAAAATTATACCATGAAATATTGACTTTGCTATTGATTCAAATATCATTAGACCGAAGTTCTTTTGTATCGAGGAGCAGAGATGGAAAGAAAAGAGTCCAAAGCTGAGCAGGAATACTATCGCCGGGTCCGCCTGTGCGAGAGAGCCATCCTGAAAGCCGCCAAGGCCGTAGGCCTGGACGGCTACGTGACCGGTGAATACCAGGGCTGTGAGGTCAAGGTGGACACCGAGGTCTTTGCCGACGGCAAAGTCGTCGTGCTAATGGGCACGGGCTACGCTCCCCGCTTCCCCAAACACGTCACGCTCACTGTGCATGGAGTCGTTTGGCGCGAAGTCAACAAGCGGGTCAAGATCTCCGGAGGCCGGCTGGGAAGGTCGGAGCGGAGCTTTTTGCCCGATTCAATTTCCCAAGCGTGGCTGAAAAAGGCCGTTCTCAAGGCCGCCCAAGCCGTCCGGGACACCTGCACTGCCCAGAACATTGAGATGCTTGAGAAGAAAGCCCGGGCGCAGCGCCGACAGGAGATCAAAGAGAGCGGTAAGTTTGCCCGTTTCCAGCACACAACCCTCGATGTGAACACGCATCAAGCCGCCATTTAGGCGGCTTTAATTTTGGTTATTTTAGTTCAAGGGCAATTATGCCGTGTTTCCGGATCTTTTCTTTGTAATTTGGGTAGGTATATAATTCTTCCCGCCATTCTTTTTGGGACTTCATTTTGGGCATGATTTTCTTTAACGGGTAGGTTTTGAGGAGTGCTGTTACGCTTTTGAATATTTTGGCCTTTTTGACCTTCTTTTTGAATCTCTCTTTCCCGCAAACCAAAACAATAATATCCCCCGCTTTTATGTTCTGGTATCTTTCTGTCGCGGCTCTCGTCTCGACACTTTTCTTCCCGGATTTTATATCGAGAAAAATATCCCGGTTTACTGCTCTAAATTTTACCGTGTGCTTGGTCATTGGTCGTTATCGGTTAATCATATCCGCGTAATGTTCCATCATAAAATCGTGGTAGAATTTATTATCCGATACGTATTTGTAAACATTTGGGGTCAAATCCGGCGGTTCGTTGTTAAACTTAACACAAAGGTCGTTTATTTCTTTTTCGTTATTCGGCGATAAATTATACTCCTTGATAGAGCCATCCTTAAACTTAAAGATAAATATAATTTCCTTCTCGCCTACTACTTCATTCCAGAAGCCAGGTTCAAGTTTGGCTCTTACTAATTCTAAATATGCTTCTAATCTTTCTGCTGGCATTTTTAATTTTCTGTCCCCGTCAGGGTCTTTCTCCACAATTTCAATACCCAAATCTTCCAGTTCTTTGTCCTGAATTTTGTCCCCTCCCATTAAAAAGCTTAAGTAGTAAGGCATCTAATCTATAAATCCGCCGTGGTAGTGGCATTTATATACTAAAACGTCAGCCCTATATATTTCTTCAACTCCGGTAAAACGATTCAGTTCGCCCTCGGCTAAGTTTTGATATCTCCAATTGTTCTCTCCATATTTATTGGGGCCACGGACTGGAATAATATCCGAATATTCTTGCATTAGAGTTTGTCTCAAAAATCCGTAAAGTTCTTTTTCGTTTGTGGTTTCTGAAAGAATGTAGCCATAATAATTCATACCCCAAACAGGTTTGTTGTCTTTGTATATAACTTCTTCTCCAATGAAATCTCGACTGCCAAAATAGGTGTCGTGGTAAACTAAACCGTCTTTTTCAAAGTGATAGTCAGCTGATCCCAATCGAGAGGGCGGCGCTTTGGCAGCATCCTTGTTGGCATAAGTATTTCTATTTGCCTCATTTAAAAATTCGGCGACTTCTTTGGCGGTAATCTTGTTCATTTTATTTCATATTCCCAGCCGGGTTGCCAGGCGTGGGTTTTTCGCCAGTCCTCGGCAAATACCTGTTCCCAGGTTTTGCCTTTTAATAAAATCTCCAACGCAAGTTGTGGCGCTTTGTGGGCTACGATGGCAACCGATTTGCCGGCATAGTTTTGCTTTAGGAATTGTAAGAAATCGGCAATCCTGACTTTAACATCTTCGTAGCTTTCGCCATTGGGGAATTTGTCCCAGACCATGTTCTCCTGCATCGGCTCGACTACGGATGACGGCTTGGAGTTATAGTTGCCATAATTACACTCGCGCAACCTTTGGTCCGGAATAATTGGCACGATGCCTCCCCAGGTTAATCTTGCCGACTCAGATGCCCTTTTAAGGTCGGAACAAAAAACAACGTCGAAAGCCCGGTCTTTCGTTTGCTCTTTCAATTCCACGGATTGTTTCTTGCCCAATTCCGACAACTCCGCGTCAGACCAACCGGAGGATATATTCCTCTCGTTATCTGTAGTTGTCCCGTGAACAAAATATGTGATCTTTATCGCCATTTTGTTATTTAATCACTAAATTACGAAAATAAAAAGCCGCCGCACCGGAAGCGGGCCCGGTGGGCGGCTTCTCAATTGCGCGGCGGCGCGAGCGGTCAGGACAGGAAGGACTCGTGTCTCTTGTCGCTGTATATTCTCCACTTCTCAAATTCGTCGTAGGCCACGGCGACGAGGCCGTCTGTGACCATACCGCTGACCATCTTGTCGAAGTGTGACTGGAAACCGGAGCAGGTTGAGACAATACGGTATCTCTTAACTCCGCCCCAGAATGGCGTATCGCCCGGGAACAGCAGGTGCGGTATCACGTTAGTTCTGTCATCGTTGCGGTCGTGCCAGAGCTGAAGCGCCTTGCATCGGGCAATGTTGTCGTATTCGTGTGCCCAGTGCTCTCTGCCGACGCTTTGTTCGTAAAGCAGATGCGGCCAGAGCTGGTAGTTGGGCCAGTCCGGATAATCATTGGCGCGGTCGTCTTTCATCGCCGGCACCAGAATGACGATATGGCACTCATGCCGCTTCAAACGCGGAGCAATGAGGGACATACCTCCCGTCGCCAAGTTCAGAACCTCATTGACGACAGTTTTCGCTATCTCCGGCGTGAGGAACTTCGGCGTGACGAGCTGTTCGGACATCTGACTCTCCTCTCGCGAATTGTAAGAACAAGTTATGCATAAGATACATTAAAATCGGTCTTTTGTCAAATTAAAACTGCCTGATTAGGGCAGCGTGGCCGGCGGTTCGCCGACGCCTATCCAGCCGTATTCGCTGGGCATCTTTCGGACTTTGGCGCGCTGTTCTTCAATGGCCGACATTTCGGCCTCCGTCAGCGGTGTTTCGGTGTCATCCCCGTCCAAGCGCCGCCTGCTGAATCCGCCGCCAGGCCAGATAAAACCGACAACTCGCTCGTCCTTGATGACTTCAAAGCCGTCTATCAGCGGGACCTTGCCGTCATAGCCATGACGTCCTCGGAATATGAGCGTGCTAGGGGCCATTATTGGATTTTCCTCCAGAGCTCTGTCCAATAATCGCCCTGGCTGAACAGCACCGATGTGATGCCGTTCTCGCGCTTTGCGAGAACCATGGTTTCCTGAGATAGAATCAGGTTAATGGTTGGCACACAGAGTATGTCCAACGTATCTCCGGGCCTGATGTTCTTGCCTACTCTCTTGGGCACTGAAAAGCCGAAGCGGCCGTCTTCTTGTTTCTCCCAGACCACGGTCATTCGGCCTTCGCTTTCGACACTGCCTGCGACAAGGATCACCCTGGCTACGGGAGCCGCATCGCAACTGACCATCTTCATTAAGCGCCTCCTTAAAGAACAAAGATGGCAACAGAATATATCAAGAACCTAAGTTTGTCAAATTAAAAGCTGCCTGGTTAGGGCAGCAGGTTAGTTCGTCGCCCCTTTCGAAAAAGAATATCACGCCGTTTGTCACTCCGGCCGCCTCGTTATACGTGTAGCGCATAGTATCCTCTCAAATCAAAAAGAACACTTGGGCCGATAATACCGCTTCTCCATCCTTATGTCCACATTGACCCCGAACGAAGTCGCGAGTTGAAAGAGACGGGGTCTCTTTCAAACAGCGTGCCCTACTTCGTACGGGGTTGACAGTTATGGCACGAGTGATAGTTTTGAACTGATGTTTGTTACTAAATGCGATATTTGTAGAAAGGAAATCAGGGGCGACAAGGTTATGGGCCGATATGGGACGGTACCTTTCGACCCAAGCTTTTTGTCTAAAATGCGGCAAACCGGTCGTAGATTTTTTGAATGAAATCAAGAATAAGAAAAATGGAAAACGGAAAACAAAATAAAAACGGTAAAATGACCATAGAAAAGCTCGCCCGAATGACTCAAGACGAGTTTTCGAGGATGAGTGAAAGCATTGATGCTCGATTCGATAGGGTTGAAGATACCCTACACGAGCTCAAAGAAGGGCAGAAGCGTATTCTTGAAGTTGCTCTTGAAATCCCGTCAAAGAAGGCCTTTGAACGTCTGGAAAATAAAGTGGAGGGCATAGACCTCCGTCTCACTTCGGTAGAAAGAAAGGTTAAATAAATCCCTCACCCTTCTGAAAGGTGAGGGATAAAAAAGACGCCTGTCAGGGCGGGGAGCTTGCTCGTTTATTCGGCGAATCCCCCCGGAATGTCGTTCTCGTTCTCGTATAAGCCGAAGTGGAGATGCGGATAGGCCGCATATCCCGTGTCCCCGCTTAATGCGATGACCTGGCCTTGCCTGACTTTCTGTCCCACCCTTACTTTTACCGAACGCCACTTCAGGTGAACATAATAGCTGGACCGGCCGTCATGGTGGCGGATGGTGACATAGTTGGCCCTCGCACAGTTTTTGTAGGAAGGAACCGCGTATGCCCTCGAGAACCGGCTTTCCCTCTCAATGACGACCCCGTTCGCGACAGCCCTGATAGGAGTCCCGATGGACAGGGCGAAATCCACGCAATACCTCATGCTTTCATGTGTTTTATGAAAAGGGGCCGGACGAATATCAACTATGTCCGGCGGCACCGGAAAGGGGTATGTCTTAAGAAGCCGTTTTCCTATCATTCCTTCCTCCCTCAAAGAACACTTGAGCCGATAATACCGCTCTCTGGGAGGGAAGTCAAATGGCTCATTAACTTGTTTTCTAATCAATAGCTTGGAACCGCTTTAATGATTTGGATCGGTGTCTTGA
>CAZFTW010000031.1:0-7820 GCA_964521925.1 uncultured Candidatus Saccharibacteria bacterium
TTGTAACGATAGGCAGGCAAGAATTCGGGACAATGGTCAGGGGCCTGTCCTGGGGCATTAGCGCCATTATGGGCAAAGAAGACCACAAAAAGTTTGCGCGCGAATTCGAAAAGCGCCGGATCTTTCTGGAAAAATACTATTTATTGGCAGCGGCTCCCCCGCCCGGAAGCTCAAGGCCAATGAAAAAGCTCCCCCTTTCGAGGGAGCTTTTGATTTACTTATCTAGAGATTGTTCAGATCTTGGTCTATCTGCTGGAACTCGGCGTCTAAACTTTCGTTCACGTTTATGTCGCCCAGGTCCTGGAGGTCCTCGTTTTGTGTCTGGCCTGCCGGTGTCGGAGACGGCTGTTCCAATCCTCCCGAACGGGACATCCACCACCAAGCCGCAACAGCGACTATGGCAACAACCGCCACGATCGCGACGACCATCATTTTATTGGCTCCGGAAGCCGATGAGGGCATTGGGGAAACCGGGCTGGGTGTCGAAGGCATTTGCATATTTTCATTCATGGTATTTATGGTTAGTAATTAATTATTGCGCCGTCCCGATTTGTCCTCCGACCCGTCGGAGCAGACAAATCGAGGATCCTCGATTCCGTATCTGAGTTTTACTCAGACGGAATCGGGAGAGTCGGACTTGGAGACGGGCTTTCGGCCGGTGATGGTGATGGTGATGGTGAGACCGTCGGGCTCGGTGACGGTTTTGGCAACTGGGCCAAGGCCACTGCCGCTTTTCTTACCGCTTCGTGGGCTGCTTTGACCGCATCCTGCACAACCTTCAAGTCCTTTCTTAGTAATTGCCTGGCCTCTCCTACCTTATTCTTCAGAGTTGCTTCGTCGGTAACGTTCAGCGAGTATGTCTTTCCCGTCTGGGCTTCTATCGCCGCACGGGCTTCCCTGATAGCATTGACGGCCTGGTCGATAGCGGCTACCGCGGCAGAAACGTCGGTACCCGCGGCTTTGGCTTTTTCGACTCTCTCGCTAACCCTGTTCAACACTTGTTCCACTTTGTCGAGAACCTCGGTGAGATGCTTGACCATCCTGGCGTTGAGCTCATCCATCTGCTTGTCTATTCTCTCAACGATCTGTTTTTTGCGCTCGTCTTTTATCTTTTTGAGACCCTCTTTGAGTTCTGCTCTTTTTTCTTTTATTCTTTCTTCGAGTTGCTTTTTCTCTTCTCTTACTTTTTCCTCGAATTCCTTTTTACGCTCCTTAAGTTCTTCGGCCCTGGCCTTTATGTCTTCTTTGGCGGCTTCGGTCCTCTTTTTAATAAGTTGTCTTTCCGCTTCGATGGCATCCTTGATATCCTCTCTCTGCGCCTGGACTTTGGTCTTTACGTCCTTACGGACGTCTTTGATCTCATTTTTAACGTTGGTCCTTACATTAGACCCTTCTTCCGCTCTGGCTGCCGAAACCAACGCCAAAGCGCCGACCAAAATGGCTGCTAAAAAGTATGTTTTTTTCATATATATAATTTTAGACCTGCCGGAAAAATCCCGCAAGGGGTAGATGTTGAGATCTAAATTATCTGTTGGAAACCTTCTTTGATATCTCTTCAAGCTTGAGAACCAGCCCTTCCACTTCTTTATGTATCTCTTTCAGTGTAACTTCGTCCATGTCTATTTCTTCTTTGGTTTTCTCTATTAACTTCTTTTCCTTCTTGAGCCCGTGAAGTATCTCCTGCTCACCGATAAAGAACGAAACGAAAAGTCCTATCATGAGCAGTACCAGAGTGCTTATCAGAAGCGATAACGGCCCCGTTAGCCACTGGAACATATCGGCGGTCATCCAAACACCCCGCCAGAATAAAACTATCGCCACGCCCCCGATAAAGGTGTAGAGGAAAGGGCGCTTGCTTAAATTGAACCTTATCTTGTCTTCGAGCTTATCGAAAAATCTAAGTAATTTCATGATTATATTATATCATATCCCCGACATGACCCCTATATGATTTCATTGGATCTACTGTAATGAACTAATAATGTTTATTAAAGATATCATTAATAAAGACTTATAGTTGTCGAATACCTTCCATCCACCCGGCCATCTGTCTGGCCAGCGCTGAACTTGCCTTAACCCTTACTCTTAGTATCCCCCATTCGTTATTTTTTGTGTAATTTCTTCTGGCTATCCCGGGATTCCGCTTCTTTGACATCGGCTTTTTCTTAAGGTAATAAACGTGGTCAAAGAGGCTTGAGGAAAAACCGGTTATCTTAGACCAATGAATTATGATTTCATTGATCTTTCTCCTTTTATCCTTACCCGCAAAAATATCGAATGCGATTTCCTCGTCTCCGATCTTCCCCACTCCCCGAAGCCATTTCAAAAAGAATCTGATGAGGTCCGGATCGGAACTCATGAAACTCACTCCCTTGCGGAGGTCTTGTCCGTTTCCAGACAACAATCTTTCCCTCCAATAAAGCATGATGCCCATCAACCAGAGTTCTCTTTTAGAAATAGCGCCGACCTCTTTGGCGGAAGCATTTTTAAGTTCCTCTACTTCCCGCGAGATCCTTAAGGACCTCTTTGCCGAGTTGGCCCGGGCAACCTCCGACCGCCTCATTTTAAGTTTTTCGACTTGCGGTTCGGTCAGTTCAACCTCTTTCAGCCAGTAAGCGATGGTCGATCTCGGAATGTTGATGGAATTTTTGATTTCGGAATACGAAAGCCCCTTCTTTCGGAGTTCGATAGCGATGCCTTTTTTGAACCTAACGGGTGTCTGAACCACGGTATTTAACTAATACTAATATAGTATCAAAATACAAAAAAGACGTAAATAACACTTATAAACAGCCCCTTTTCATAATCCCCTATCCGCCTACCCCAAAATTCTTATCAACCGGTATCCCTTTTCTGCATAATGGGCATTTCTTTGCGATGTATGAATCTTTTAGGTCTGAAGATCTTGCAAAAGTGTAGAGTTTGGGAATATTGAGCGACTCGGGGGAAATCGGATTTCTCTGGTAAATCGCGCCCAGACCGACAACGTGTGCCCCGCAACTACGGACAAAGGAAATAAATTTACGGGCCGTCTTGCCGGTATTCAGGGTATCATCAACCACTAATGCCCTCGTATTTTTAATTAATCCTTCATTGCTTTTATCCCTAAGAATGAACTTGCCTTGTGCGTCCTGTTCCCCATAAAACGACAAGACGGGGACATTCAGTATTCTTTCGAGTTGCCAAGCTACCAATATTGATAGTATCGAACCGCCGCTTGCCATCCCGATCACGGCCCGGATGCGTTCATCTTTAAATTTTTCCGCGATCTTTTTTGCTATAAATATGACACTTCTTGGATATCGGAATAGTTTGTATTTTGTGAAACTGCCGGTCGCGTGTCTCCCATAAGGCGTGACTACGTGGCTGTTCATTGTGGCTGCCCCGATCTTTACGAGATATTCCAGGTTCTTCCGGTTTTCGATATCCGCATCCAGTATTTCATTTAAGAACCACATCTTTCTGGTTTGATATTCTTTGTATGTTTTGCCGTTTAATGACGTTTTTAAGCGCTCATAGGCCTTGAGGGTGCCCGGGTTATTTTTTAATATTTCGAAGATCTTTAACTCTTTTTTCCTGATCCTGTTTTCGGGATTAACGACATTCACGGCTACTTCGTAACCCCGCTCTTCCCACTTCCACTTTCTGCCTTTTTTGACCGGATCACCGAAAACGCTTTTTAATTTCGAGATGTAAGCAGTTCTGTTGGGTGGTGAAACCAAGACCCAAATATCAATATCGTTCTGTCCGGATATTTTGAGTGCTGAGGCACCTATAAATCTGACATCTGCCCGAGGAATTGCGGAATGTATCTTTTTGATTATCTTTTTTGCGAGCTGTGAAATTTCATTCCGATACCGATGAATCATAACGCGGCGTTTGGCTTTTAACGGGTCGAGGTATTCAAAGTATTTTTTCTGACTCATCGTAAGAAACATGGGGTTCATTGTGATTCAATAATCATTTGCTGGAGGGCTAGGATTCGAACCTAGATTAGCGGAGCCAGAATCCGCGGGCCTACCGTTAGCCGACCCTCCAATATGCTCTTTAAAGCTTTCTTATTTTACAACAAAAAAGGCGCTTTTTCAACGCCTCTCCGAAACTTTTTTCGCCCCTGGCCAGGGATCGCCAGGGTGATTGAACCATCCTCTTGCGCTCCACACGTCGCACATGTGGCAAAAAGCACCGAGGGGGCCCATCACTCTTCGCTTGGAAGAATATTCATCCAGCTCGCCATGGACATAACGCAGAGCGTTTCCTTGTTGATCGCTCAACTCAATTCCATATTCCTCAAGCTTCTTGGCCTGGAATCGGTGTTGGTCAGCTTCTGTTTTGAAGCGTCTGCTGTGCCTAAGCTCTCCATTGCGACCGGTCACATATTTCCAAGGTTTCTCTATGTCATGGAAGAACAGGACCAAAAGGGCATCGGACAAGAAGAATGGAAGCGGTCGGTATGCTCCCAGGCCCTTGAACAAGGCAACCGCAATGTTCATGACTTCAGTGATGTGGTCATAGTATCCCCCGGGCCAATTCTGGTGGTTGTGAGTGGAACCGTAGGACCTCTTGAACAACCCCAGGTTGTCTTTCAAAAGCCTTCTGCACCTGGACCTGTTTGGCTCGTCGATCATCTCGACCAGGTCTTTTAGTTCGTAACGGAATGGCATTGTGTATATCCCCCCCAAAAAAAGAGCTTGGGAAGATTATACAACAAAAACTTAAACCTTCAAGAAGCGCCTGATAGCCACAAAGCTTGAGGCAACCCCCAAAAGGATGCCCACGAAAGCGACAAGGAATACGAATTGGATGCCGTTGGAGAAGAAATAACCTATCAAGCTGATGCCGGGCATAAGCGACTCGACTTTCGGAGACAGGAAGTAGGCCACCGGATAGAATATCACCAGCGTTATTGCCGCAGCCAGCGCGCCGTATAATCCCCCTTCGACGAGATAGGGCGCTTTGATGTGCCAATTCGAACCGCCGACCAGGCGCATTATCTCTATTTCCTGCTTCTGGTTATAAATGGTGAGCCGGATGGTGTTGAAAGTAACCAGGACCGCCACTACCGCCAGGACCATTGTGGCCAGAAAGCCCCAGTTGCGCAGGCCGTTGGAAATGCTCCTGACCCTCATGATGACTTGCTCGTTCTCGTAGAAATTTATCTTGTCCACCAAACTTCTGAACTTATTGGCCTCGAGAAATTCCACGATCGAAGGATATTTGGAAGAATCATTGGCCTTCACGTTCAGCGAGGCCTGAAGAGGATTGTCGGCAAGTTCCGACAGCGACTCTTGTATCAAGGCGTCTCCGGCGTGTCTTTCTTTAAAATCATTTAGAGCCTGTTCCCGTGAAATGTATTCGACTTTCGCAACCAAAGAATTGTTCTCGAGTTCGCTCTTTACGGCGTTTATCTCTTCCTCCGCCGCCTCATTCTTGAAATAAACGCTTATGTCCACCTTGTCCTCAAGGCCCTCAACGATCGTCGAGGAAAGAAAATTGACCACCATCAGGCCGGCAAACAAAAGCAGGACCAGCGTCATCACGCCCGTCGTGCCGAAACTCAAATATGAATTCCTTTTGAAATTCGTCCAGCCGGCGTTATATACTCTTTTGATATCGTCTCTGTCCATCCCGTTAGAAGTCGCTGCTACGCAGTCCGGGGTCAACCGGTTTAAGCGCAGAACGATTGTTGTTATTGATTTGATGCTTCATCCCGTTAGAAATATCCTGCTTAACGTAATTATCATTTTTGGTCATATTCTATATTTGAAGCGTAATTAATTTCTAACGGGATTCATTCGTTTAACCCGTTAGGGCGACCTCTAACGGGATCCATTAAAATTTATGAGCTTTATTTTTAAATCACGTATTTGCCGTTTTCCACCTGGTCTCTGACTATCTTGCCCTTCTCCATGCTAATAACCCTTTTCCCGATGGCGTTGACCACTTCCCTGTTGTGGGTCGCAAGTATCACGGTCGTGCCAAGCTCGTTTATCTTCATCAGTAATTTTACCACGTCGTAGCTGTTGACCATATCGAGGTTTCCGGTCGGTTCGTCGGCTAGGATTATCCTCGGCCGGTGTATCAGCGCCCTGGCGATGGCCAGACGCTGTTTCTCTCCGCCGGACATCTGGTGGGGAAAACTGTTGAGCTTATCGCCCAATCCGACGATGCCGAGAACTTTCGGCACATCGTTGTCTATCTCATGTTTGTCCATGCCGCAGACCTCCATCGCAAAAGCCACGTTCTCGAAAGCGGTCTTATTGGAAAGCAGTTTGAAGTCCTGGTATATCGTGCCTATCTTCCGGCGCAAGAGAGGGATGGCTTTTGAGGGAAGTTCTACGATATTAACTCCGTCTATGACTACCTGCCCCTGATAAGGGAGAAGTTCTCTGGTCATAAGCCGCAAGAGCGTTGATTTGCCGGCGCCGGACGGCCCGACTATGGAGACGAACTCGCCGTCCTTTATCTCGAGGTTCACCCCGTTCAAGACCTCGAGTTCGTCGTCATAGATTGTATAAACGTCGTGTAATTTTATCATTCTATTTTTTTTCGGCTTCAATAAATTTGTCCAAGTCACCATCAAGAACCTTATCCGGCTGGGATGATTTTACCCCCGTCCGATGGTCTTTGACCATCTGATAAGGATTCAGAACATACGAACGTATCTGGCTCCCCCACTCTATCTCGCGCCTTTCGGGTTTAAGTTCCGAGAGTTCTTTGGCTTTCGCTTCTTCCATTTTTTGAGCCAGACGCGACAACAGAAGCTGCATGGCTTTCTCCTTGTTCTGGGCTTGCGACCTTTCGGACTGGACCGCGACCACGATGCCGCTCGGAACATGAGTCACACGGATCGCGGTTTCAAGCTTGTTAACATTTTGGCCTCCCGGCCCCGAAGAGCGGAAGGTGTCTATTCTCAAGTCGCTCTGATTAATCTTCAAATCCTTGCCGACTATCTCCGGCATTATCTCTATCAAAGCAAATGATGTGTGGCGGAGACCTTTGGCAGAAAACGGGGATATCCTCACCAAGCGGTGAACCCCGGCTTCCCCCTTCAAAATATCGTATGAGTTCTCGCCGTTTATTTCACAGGCCGCGTTCTTGATGCCTTTTTGTTCGCCATATGACTGGTTAAGGATAGTAAATCCCCAGCCCTTGTTCTGGCAGTAGCGCTGATACATTCTCAAAAGCATGGCGGCCCAGTCCTGGGCGTCCACGCCTCCGGCTCCCGCGTAAACGTATAAAAGAGCCCTGTTTTTATCATGCTCGAACACTTCATTATTATAAGGTTTTGTGATAAAATTTTCAAATAATTGCCGCCTTAGCTCAGTTGGTAGAGCGCGTCTTTCGTAAAGACGATGTCCCCAGTTCGAATCTGGGAGGCGGCTCCAGAATAAAACTATTTGATTTTTTGAACGCCATTTCGTGGGCGGCCGCAACGGCCGCCCATTGAATTTGTGGCGCAGAATCAGAGCCGCTCGGCGGCCTGATGGCCGCCTCGCGGTTGGCCAAAACGAGGTTCGACCCAAAGATTTCTTTGGCTGCAACCTTTTTTCCAAAAAGGTTGCCCTCCCGTGCGATTTTAGGCAAGTTTCTTGCCCCTTTTATCCATTCCTCCATCGGTTCGATCCAGCCAGTCCGCTTTTGTTCAAGATTAGTAGTTTGTTCCTCCAGCGACTTTTTATCGGACAAGAGTTTTGCCTTTTCTTCACGATACACTTCCCGGTCTATGTCTTGTTCCAAATACCCGTCTAAAAGTCGCCGGGGCTTGGTTTGAATATCCACAACTTTATTTTTGTTTTCTTGAACAAAAGCGGCAGAAG
>CAZFTW010000032.1:0-200 GCA_964521925.1 uncultured Candidatus Saccharibacteria bacterium
GATTTTATGGAGTTTGATTATTTGTGGCATGGCAATCCGCCCGGCACGGTGAAAAACGACCCGGATGCCCCGCCGCCGGAAAAACAAGCCGAAGAGGCATTGAGGCAGTTGAGGACGCTGGGAGGCAAGATAAGAAGTGAGCATGAGTAACATTGGGAGTCCCGATTTTGTTCACGCAAAGCGTGACTACAAAATCGAGG
>CAZFTW010000032.1:210-5268 GCA_964521925.1 uncultured Candidatus Saccharibacteria bacterium
TATGTCGGAAGAAAAATCGGGAGTAAAATAGAGAGCGAG
Organism: uncultured Candidatus Saccharibacteria bacterium; assembly: GCA_964521925.1. Taxonomy (GTDB): domain Bacteria; phylum Patescibacteriota; class Minisyncoccia; order 2-02-FULL-40-12; family GWA2-44-9; genus JACPAB01. Next base: position 250 of record CAZFTW010000032.1, read on the forward strand.
CATCAGTAACAAATTAATTTTTTTGAAAGGAGGTGTCTTATGTATCATCACGGTTGTAAATGTCCGCATCACTGGGTAGCTAATGTAGTGGCGGTATTGGTTTGGGTCGCGGGCGTATTGTTTTTCTGGACCAGTTGGAGAATGACGGCGGTTTGGGGATTTGAGGCGCCTTACTACGCCTGGGTTGTAGTCGTCTTGAGTTTGATGTCGTTCAGCACAAAGAACTGCGGCTGCTGCGGCTGGGGAAAGATGGATATGGGTGGCAAAATGGAGGGCGGTAAAATGATGTGCAGCCACGAAATGGGCTGCAAGTGCGGCGACTGCGACAGGTGCTGTTAGAAATTTCTAATGCCTAATATCTAATTTCTAATCAAATCCCAATTTCTAATGTCTAATTAGGCATTGGTCATTGGACATTTATTAGAAATTAGGAATTAGTAATTAGACATTAATAGCTATGATAAACAAAGACGCCCATCTGATAGACAACTTGCTTGATAAGTCCAAGCTTGAGATGCTTGCGACCAGAGTTGGCTACGGCAAGGGCTTGGTTGAAGCTGGAGAGAAGGATCCGAGTGTTGTGGTGCTTTGCGCCGACTTGACCGAGTCCACCCACTCCCACTGGTTCGCGGAGAAATTCCCGGAGCGTTTTATCGAAATGGGAGTGGCGGAGCAGGATATGGCTCTGGTGGCTTCGGGCATGGCCAACTACGGCAAGATACCTTTTATTTCTTCCTATGCCACATTCAGCCCCGGCCGCAACAACGAGCAGATAAGGACCAACATCTGCATTAATAATGTTCCCGTAAAAGTTGCCGGTTCGCACGCCGGAATATCGGTGGGCCCGGACGGCGCCACTCACCAGGCGTTAGAAGACATTGCCTTGATGCGTGTTATTCCAAGAATGGTGGTAGTTGTGCCGTGCGATGCTGTGGAGGCGCAGAAAGCCACCGTTGCCGTGGCGTTCAACGGAAGTCCTTCGTATGTACGCCTGGCGCGCGAAAAGTCCCCGGTATTTACAACCGCAGATAGTCCGTTTGAGATCGGCAGAGCGGAAGTTTTCAGGGATATTAACCCCGACGCTTCGGTCGGGGCGAATAGCTGCGCTATCGTCGGCTGCGGCATGCTTTTATACAACGCTCTCGTTGCCGCGGAAGAGCTGTCGAAGGAAGGCATCGAATGTATGGTGATAAATTCCCATACCGTAAAGCCGATAGACGAAAAAACCATAGTCGCGGCGGCGCAACAGACGGGTGCGGTTGTCTCGGTCGAGGAACACCAGGTGAACGGGGGGCTGGGTTCCGCAGTAGCCGAGGTCTTATCAAAAAATTACCCTGTCCCGCAGGAATATATCGGAATGCAGGACAGATTCGGAGAGTCGGGAAATGCCGAGGAACTTATCAAACACTTTGGGCTGGATACGGAGAGCATAAAGGGCGCTGTTAGGAAAGTAATTTCTAGAAAATTGTAGGCCTTCGTCCCGATTTGTCTAAAATGAGATTTTATTTTTACATACTCAAATCTGGCAAGTCAGGCAAGTATTATGTTGGCTCGACAGAAAACTTTGACCTAAGAATAAAGCTACATAACTCTGGCGAAGTAAAATCTACCAAAAATGACATGCCTCGAAGACCTTATTTGTTCAAAGTTTTCCGATACTTAAAGAGGCCAAAAAACGAGAGTTGCAAGTAAAAAGGTGGAAAAGCAGGAAGGCAATAGAGAGGTTGGTTAAAAAATCTCATTTTAGGTAACAAATCGAGGATCCTCGATTTTCTGGTCACGCTTTGCGTGAAGAAAATCGGGAGCATGGATGTCGTTTCGATAAAGGAGGCCGTGAAGAGGGTTATTTCGAGGAAATAAGGTTCTTGAGTTTTACAAAATCTGACTCCAGAAGTGTTTTGACCTGAGGGTCTTTCAAGGCGTGTTCGGGGTGAAACGTGGGCAATAATTCATAACTTCCAAAGTTGAATGTCCTGCCATGAACGTTATCGAGGGGCTGCCTTAAACCGATGCCGTTCAAGGCCATGTTTCCGAGGGTTACCACTATCTGCGGGTTTATTAACTTGAGCTCTTCTTTAAGAAATGGGACATATGACTTGATCTCTTTCGGGGTCGGCTGTTTGCCTCTTGGGACATACTTTACGACGTTGGTCACATAGACCTTCTTTTTGTTGACACCCAGGTTCCTTAGGAGCTGATTCAACAATTTTTCCCTGTGTCCGGCAAGCGGCTTGCCTTCACGCTCTTCGTCGTCTCCCGGCATCTCGCAAACGAAGCAGATCTTTGCGGCCGCGTCACCGCTGCCAAAAATGAGTTTTTTGTCTTTAAATTTTCGCTTCAACGAGTTGTTGACCTGTGTGAGATCAGACATGGCTCTATGGCTTGGATATTACCACAAGATGGTATTTTTGACAAGGGTTCGCTATCTAAAAGCTCCGGGTTTTCCGGAGCGGCTCACTTTCTTCGCTGGAGCATTATGGGCATTACCGCTTTCAACGTGTTCAGGGCCGAAACGCCCAAAACGGCGGACAAAAGCCCTGTGGCCATCAACGCCATCAGCAAGGCGAGGTCTTTGAGTCCTGCCACTATCAAGACCATGCCGAAAGTCGAGATAAAAAGAGCCAGGATCGCTGAAACAAGGCGCAAAAGGGCGGTTCTGACCCCCCGCAGCTCCCTGTTTACGAGAACCAACTTTGTGGCCATTACCCTGAACCACATGACTACCCCCGGGTTTTGAAAGAGTTTATGAAAGAATAATATAACGATTGACTGAAGTCAAAATAGTGGTATTTTATGGCCAATCTCGATCTTTGAAAGGACGATAAATAATGTCCCAGAAAGACCATAACGATCCGGCCCTGCTTGCCAGGGGTCTTGGTAAGGGGGTTGAGATAGCCGAAGAGCTAAGGAACAAAAGATCGGCGGATAATCTTTTTGCCGGAATTTTCAACGGGAATCCGCCATTTGAGCACGTGTTTGCCGACTGGCCTGTTCCGTCACCGGAAGAAGCAGCGAAACGCGATAAACTGGTCGGGGAACTGACCGACTTTCTGGTCAGAAAAGTTGATCCCTATCTCATCGACAGCACATCAAGCGTGCCGACCGAGGTATTTGAGGGGATGGCTCGGCTTGGGCTTTACGGCATCAAAGTGCCGGAAAAATGGGGAGGCAAAGGTCTTTCCCAGACAAGCTATGTTGAGGCGTTGAGCATTGCGGCCAGCTGGTGCAGCGCCATTGTTATTGTGCTTTCGGCTGACAACACCATCGGGTGTAAATTCCCGGTGATGTATTACGGCACCGACAGGCAAAAGGACCACTTCCTTCCCGAACTGGTCAAATGGCCTACCGGGTTCTGTCTGACGGAAAAGCACGTCGGTTCGGATGTGTCTAAAATGCGGACCTACGCCGTCCGGCTTAGAGACGGCCTGGACGGAGAGGTCATCGGATACAGGATAACCGGAGAAAAGTGGTTCACGACAAACGGAATTCTGAACGATGGTGTGCCGCTGGCAAAATATCTTGCGGTTGTCGCGAGGATCGTCGACGAGCATGACCCTGATGTCGAGAGCGGGGAATTTCTAAACAACAAGTGCTTCGGCCTGTTCATTGTCCCGACCGGCGCTGAAGGCGTCGACATCGGGACGAAGAACCACTTTGTGGGGATGCGTGGAATACACAACTCCAATCCGCGTTTCAACGGTGTATTTGTTCCGTCATTCAACCTCATCGGCGGGGAAGGGGCTGGCCTGAAGATCGCCTTCGAATCGCTTAATACCGGCCGCATCGCTATCGCCAAAGGGTGCATCGGCGTCTCCAAACAGGCCCTGAACATTTCAAGGTGGTGGGCGCGCAAGCGCGACCAGTTCGGCGGCTCGCTGGATAAGAAAGAGCTTATCGCGGACAAGCTCGTGTATGCGGCGACAAATATTTTGGCCATGGAAGCCATGACCAAGTATGTCTGCGCCGCTTTCGACAGCGGGCAGGACGTACGACTTGAAGCTGCGGCGGCCAAGATGTTCTCCGCCGAGCGAGCCTGGAATATCGTGGACAACATGATGCAGATCCGTGGCGGCAGGGGATACGAGACGTGGCAGTCGTTGTCGCGCAGGGAATTGACCCCGCCGGATGAGTTGATGTGGACCGGCGCCAGGCCGAACCGCATCTTCGAGGGTGCCAACGAGCTGATGGTTCAGCTAATATTCAGGGAAGGCACCGACAGGTATATCAAAGCCGGTCTCCCGCTGATGTCCAAGGACAGTTCTGTTGTGGAAAAATTCGGGGCTGTCATGAAAATGGCTGAATACTATCTGGGGACATTCGTCCCAAGGAGTATCCCTGGAGCAGATACACGGTTAATGACCCATTTGGAGTATGTGAACCTTCAATCGGCTAAACTGGCCAGGAAGATAATCGCCAAATCGGCAAGATACCAGGCCGGACTTGCCAAGAAGCAGCTGCTTTTGGACAGGTTCTCCCGAATTGCCGTCGACCTGGGCGCGATGACTCTGGCCTGTGCTTTTGCCCGGAAACTGGACATGGAAGACGGTGTTCAGGGGCCGAACCATGTTGAACTGGCTGACCTGTTCTGCAGGACGACCACGAGAGAGGTCGAAGTTCTTTTCGAGGCACTGGACGACAAAGACGATCGGCAAAAGAACGGGGTCTCAAGAAACCTGCTGGCCGGAGATTTTGATGGGTTCCTGCTTGGAGGCATCATCCCGATGACCGAAGAGCGCATGAGAGGACCAAGGGGCTAATAGCCCCTTTTTGTTTGGTGGATTGTTGATAACGGTTCCTTGTGTTTTTGTCGAGTTTATAGTACTATATAATATAAATACAGTAGTTCGGAATTAACTATATGCACAAAGAGTTAAAAGCAAAGGCGATAAAACTTCGTACTGAAAATAATCTTAGCTATAATGCGATATTGGCTGAAATTCCAGTTGCAAAAAGTACTCTTAGTGAGTGGCTAAAACACTTCCCTCTAAGCAAAGAAAAAATTCTCGAGCTTAGAAGAGA